>DASPJG010000348.1:0-4036 GCA_035628755.1 Pyrinomonadaceae bacterium | reverse complement strand
ATGAAATTTGCGAACGTTCACAGTGTCATCCCTTCCAGTCGCTCCGCTTTGCGGCTCGCATTTTTTTCTTTCCTGTGCTTGATGGTGTTTGCCATGAGCAGCCCGCGTTTCGGCGTCGCCCCGGCAGCCGGTGCGGCAACTACGCCCGCGACGCAGTTGCAGAAGCGCGGCGGCGGCAAGACGGGCGCGGCGCAGGCGAAAGCCGACGCGCGCGTGAGCGGGAAGTCTGAGGCCAAAGGCGCGGTCAAACGGTCGGGCGACGTAGAACCGGCAACGGTCTGTGCGCAAAACCAGCCGATCACCTTCGGCCAGACGGTCAACGGGTCGCTCGCCACCGGCGACTGTTTGAATCCCATCGAGGGCGACGGATCGAGAGTTGACGAGTACACTTTCACCGGCTCGGCGGGGCAGCAGATCGCCGTTTCGATGTCGGCGAGCTTCGACACTTTCCTGTACCTGCTCAACCCGGACGGCTCGGTGCTCGCCGTCAACGACGACGCCAACGCGAACGTCTCCACAGACTCGCGCATCCCCCCGACCGGCTTCATCACCCTGCCTTCGAGCGGCGTCTATTCCATCCTCGCCAACTCGTTCAGGCCGGAGGACGGCGGCGCATACACTCTGACGCTGACGGCGGGCACGACCTGTAACCTGACGCCAATCGCCTTTGGTGAGACTAAAACGGGCACGCTCGCGACCGGCGACTGCACGAACCCGGTTGACGAAGACGGGACGCCGGTTGATTTCTACACCTTCAACGGCACGGCGGGGCAGCAGATCGCCATCACGTTGAGCGCGACTTCCGGTAACCTCGATCCTTATCTCTATCTCATCACGCCGAGCGGCGACCTGTTGGCCGACGACGACAACGGCGGCGGCGGCACGGCGGCACGCATCCCGCAGGGCGCGGGCTTTGGCCGTCTGCCCGTCAGCGGAACTTACACCATCATCGTCAACACCCTGCTCACGTCTCAGAGCGGCAACTACAGTCTCACGCTGACCAGAGCGGCGACCGATTGCGCGTCCGTCCCGCTCACGCTCGGCGCGACGATCAACGGCTCGCTGGCGAACGGCGATTGCCGCCTGCTCGAAGACAGTTCGTTCATTGACGCCTACACGTTCACCGGCACGGCCAACGGGCAGGTTGTCATCACCATGACTTCCGCGTCGGGCGGGCTGGTGCCCGTCGTGTTCCTGCTCGCGCCCACCGGCGACGTGCTGGCGATTGATGTCAACACCGACGGCGACAACATCGCGCGCATCCCCGGCACGGCATCGTTCACCCTGCCCGCGACCGGCAGCTACACGGTGCTCGCCAATTCCTTCGCCCCCAACCAGACCGGCGATTACACCCTGCGGGTCGTCAACCCGACGGCCTGCACGACGACGCTCGCCGCGACCGGGCGCGACGTAAGCGGCGGAAACGGGCAGTTCAGCGTCGGCTTCACGACGCAACCGGGCTGCGCCGTCACGGCTACGAGCAATTCCAGTTTCATCGTCGTCAACTCCGCCGTCGTTGATGCCAACGGCGCGGGCACGGTCACTTACACCATTCAGGCGAACCCGTCACAGGCGGCGCGCACCGGCACGATCACCATCAACGGGGAAACCTTTACCGTCACGCAAGCCCCGGTCTGCACTTTCGCCGTCTACCCGACGGTGCGACCCTTCACGGCGGGCGCGAGCACGAACGGACGCTTCACGGTGATCGCGCCGGGCGGCTGCGCGTGGACGGCGACGACGACCACCCCCTGGATCACGATCACGGAAGGCTCTGCCGGGACGACGGGCACAGGCCGCGTCCGCTACACGGTGGCCGCCAACAACACCAACGCCACGCGCACCGGCACGATCACGATCAACGGCGGCGTGACGCACACCGTCACGCAAACCTCCGCCGGAACGACGCCGCAACTTCAGTTCAGCGGCAACGCGGAGTTCACGGTCAACGAAAACGACGCATCGCGTGCGGCCACCATTACGGTCACGCGCTTGGGCGACACGACGGGCGCGGCCACGGTCGAATACTCGACCATTGACGACCCGGCAGCCGTCCCCTGCGACCCGAACATCAAGAACGGCGATACGCCTTTCCCGCAGGGCACGGCCTACGCGCGCTGCGACTACGCCACGACCATTGACACGCTGACCTTCAACGCGGGCGAAGCGACCAAGACGCTCAGAGTTCCGCTCATCAACGACGTTTTTCAGGAAGGCAACGAGACGTTCCGCATCGCGCTCGCCAATCCGCAGGGCGCGACGCTCGGCACGCTCACCACCGCCACCGTCACGATCCAGAGCGACGATCTGGCGATGCCTACGACGAACCCGATTAACCAGATACCGTTCTTCGTCCGCCAGCAGTACCTCGACTTCCTCGACCGCGAACCGGAGGCGGGCGAGCCGTGGACGGGCGTCTTGAACCGTTGCGGAAACATCAACACGGGGCCGGATACCATCACCGACTGCGACCGCATCGCGGTGTCGGGCGCGTTCTTCGGTTCGCCGGAGTTCCGCATCAAGGGGCTCTTCGTGTTCCTCCATTACAAGGCGGTTTTCGGCAGCGCGAACAACCCGCTCTACGTGCCGCAATACGACGAGTTCGTGGCCGACGCGCGCCGCGTCTCCGGCCTGACGGCGGAGGAAGTGATCGCCAAGCGTTTCGACTTCAGCGAAGACTTTCTGGCGCGCACGACGGTCGCCAACGCCTTCGCGGGCACGACGAACGCAGAGTTCGTTGACCGCGTGCTCTCGAACCTCGGCATCACGTTCACGAACCCCGACCCGGCGACCGGAGAGACGCGCAACTCGCTCGTCAACGGCCTCAACGCCGGGACGAGGACGCGCCCGCAAGTCCTGCGCATCATCGTCGAGAGCGCGGAAGCGATTAACGCGCAGTTCAACCGCGCGTTCGTCGCCATCCAGTACTACGGCTACCTGCGCCGCACGCCCGAACCGGCGGGCTATCAGGACAACCTGAACGCGCTCAACGCCACGAACAACTCGCGCCAGCTCATCAACGGTTTCCTCAACTCCATTGAGTACCGTCTCAGGTTCGGCGCGAACACCACTAACCCCTAACCCGTCTGCTAGACGCCGATCGCGAAATGCGGATTGGAAAGCATTAACTTGCTCTCCAATCCGCATTTCTCTTTAGTGGTTAATTCGTAATTCGTGATCCGCGTTCCGCAATCGGCTCGTCTGCTGCTAAAATGCCCCGTTCTTTCAGCATCAAATTTCTCTACTGATCGGGCACAGATGAAACTACGCTTGCTCTACCACGGCCACTGCTTCGACGGGGTGGCTTCGGCGGCCATCTTCACACGCTTCTACCGCGCGCGCATGAATGACCGCGCCGACGTGCATTACACGCCGCTCCTGCACCGCCCCGGCGCGCTCTTTGACGAGGAGATGTTCGACGGCGACGAGAATGCCATCGTTGATTTCAAGTATTCGCCTTCCGATAAACTGACGTGGTGGTTCGACCATCACCAGTCGGCCTTTCTCTCGGCGGCGGACGAAGCGCACTTCCGCGCCGACCGTTCCGGCCAGAAATTCTGGGACGCAAACAGCAAATCCTGCACGGAGTTTATCGCGCGCATCGCCCTTGAAAATTTCGGCTACGAAGACCCCACGCTCGCGCCGCTCGTCCACTGGGCGCACATCATTGACGGCGCGTTCTATGATTCGCCCGCGCAGGTGGTCGAACTCGCCGCGCCCGCGCTCCAACTGATGCAGGTCATCGAAAACGTGGACGACGATTTCATCGAAAAGCTCATCCGCCAGTTGGCCGAACGCCCGCTTGAGGAGGTGGCGACGGGCGCGGAAGTGCAGGAGCGTCTCCAGCCCATCCTCGCGCGCCACCGCGAGACGCTTGAGATCGTCCGCCGCAAAATAACTTACGCTCGCGGCGTCGTCACTTTCGACCTCGTGGACGAAGGCTACGAAGCCTTCAACAAGTTCATCCCCTATTACCTGCACCCGGAGACCACCTACTCCGTCGCCGTCACGCGCACCCCGCAGCGCACGAAAATCT
>DASPJG010000347.1:0-5867 GCA_035628755.1 Pyrinomonadaceae bacterium | reverse complement strand
CGGAGGCGATAAGGATACTCTCTAAGTATTTCCTCTATGCCTCCGGCGCGAGACTTTTTCGCGGTCTCTCCAAACTTCCAGTAGCATTCATTTGCGCCATCGCCTGCCCGCAATTGTCTGCCCGCCCGGCAAAAGAGGTCTCACTATGAAGTTCATGTCACTCGCCGCCGTCATGCGCCGCACGGCCTTCGCGCTCTGTCTCTGCGCCGCCGCCGTGGTCGTCGCGGGCGCACAGGAAAAACCTGCCGGTAAAACTAACGCCGCCGCGACGACATCAAACGCGCCCGCCGGCAGCCCCTCTGCCGCCACGGGCAAAACTTCCGTCGTCACGCCGACGATGACGCCCGCCGAACTGGCGCGTGCGGCCTTCGCGGCGCAGGGCGGCGAGAAGTTTCGCAACCTGAAGAACATGATGCTCATCGGCTCGGTAGACCTCTACGCGCCGAGTTCCACGCAATCGCTGACGGGCAAGTTCGGCATGATCGTGGCGGGCGACAAGCTGCGGCAGGACGTGCAATCCGCGCTCTTCAGTTTCCAACTCATCTACGACGGCGAGCAGAGCTACTCCTCGATGCGCGGCATGAATCTCCCGCCGCTCACGAAATTCGGCATCCCCGTGCTCGCCAAGTTCGACCAGCCGGGCTACATCATCACCGCTCTCCCCGACCGGAAGAAAGAGCGCGGCTTCCGCATCACCGACGCGGAAGGCAACAGCACTGACTACTATGTCGAAGTGGCGACGGCGCGCGTCCGTCGCTTCGAGATACCCTACAACCGCATGACCTACAGTTTCGAGTACAAGGGCTTTCGCGAACTCGAAGGCGTGCTCGTGCCCACGAGCTTCGCGCAGAAGTTGAGCGCGCCGCAAGGCGACTTTGTGGCCGAGTTCAAGGTCAAAGAAGTGAAGCTCAATCAGGAACTGCCCGCCGACGCCTTCAAGATTCCAGAGCAATAAGCAAAAGGGCACAGGTTAAAAGTGAGAGGGTCGGGGAGAAAGCGCGTTGCTTCTCCCCGACCCTCTCACTTTTAACCTGTGCCCTTAATCTTCCGGCTAGACGCTCAGGATTTCCTGTTCCTTGGTCTTCGCCAGTTCATCAACTTTGCCGATGTAGGCGTTGGTGAGTTTCTGAACTTCTTCAAGCCCGTCGCGCTCGTTGTCTTCGGAGATGGTTTTGTCTTTGAGCATCTTCTTGAGCCGCTCGTTCGAGTCGCGCCGGATGTTACGGATGGCCGTGCGGTGCTCCTCCGCGAGTTCGTGTACCTGCTTCGCCAACTGCTTGCGCCGCTCCTCCGTCAACGCCGGAATCGGCACGCGCACCACCTTGCCGTCGTTCGACGGGTTGAGGCCGAGATCGGCGGTGCGGATGGCCTTCTCAATCGCGCCGAGTTGCGTCTGATCCCACGGCTGCACGGCGAGCATCTGCGCGTCAGGCACACTGATCGAGGCCATCTGATTGAGCGGCGTCGGCGTGCCGTAGTAGTCAACCACGACCGGGTCGAGCAGCGACACCACCGCGCGCCCCGTGCGCACGGTCGCCAGCCGGCGACGCAAATCGTCAACCGATGCCTCCATGCGCGGTCGCGTCTCTTTGATCACATCTTTCTCGCTCATCTGTTTTTCTCCGAAAACCTTGAATCGTCAAAAGCCGTAAATCGTGAATAGAGAAAGACAGGGTTCTATTTACGATTTACGATTCACGAAGTTGGTTTCTCCATGCACACCGTCGTGCCGACGCCGACCTCGCCCATGACGACTCGCATGATGTTGCCGGGGTGGCGCATGTTGAAGACGACGATGGGCAGCCGGTTGTCCATACACAGCGAGATGGCCGAAGCGTCCATCACCTGCAGGCGTTGCTCCAATACTTCCTGATACGTGATGCAGTCGTAGCGCGTGGCCGTCGTGTCCTTCATCGGGTCGGCGTTGTAGATGCCTTCTACCTTCGTCGCCTTCAAGATCACTTCGGCCTTGATCTCAAGCGCGCGCAGGGCTGCCGCCGAGTCGGTCGTAAAATACGGGTTGCCCGTCCCGCCCGCAAAGATGACGACGCGACGCTTCTCCAGATGGCGCACGGCGCGGCGGCGGATGAACGGCTCGGCCACTTCCGGGATGTTCAAGGCCGAGAGTATCCGCGTGTGGACGCCCGCCGTCTCCAACGCATCCTGCAAGACGCAGGCGTTCATCACGGTCGCGAGCATGCCGATGTAATCCGCACTCGAACGATCCATGTTGCCCGCGCTCTTCGAGACGCCGCGAAAGATGTTGCCGCCGCCGACAACAATCGCCACCTCGACGCCGCGGTCGTGGACGGCCTTGACCTCTTCGGCCACCGTGCGCGCCACGTCAACATCGACGCCGTAATTCTGCGCCCCCATCAGAGCCTCGCCGGAGATTTTTAAAAGTATCCGGCGATACGCGGGCGCGCTCTGTTTGTCTCTCTGTGTCTCGACAGTACTCATTAGTTGCCCGCGAGCGCGGCCACTTCGTTGCCGAAATCTTCGTCGCGCTTCGCCAGACCTTCGCCCATTTTATAACGCGCGAAACGGCGGACGGTAATGCGTTCGCCCGTCTTGGAAACCTTCTCGGTCAACAGGTCGCCGACGGTCTTCGCCGGGTCTTTGACGAACGGCTGGTCGAGCAAGACCGCTTCCTCGTAAAACTTGTTCATGCGGCCTTCGACGATCTTGTCAATCACCGCATCGGGCTTGTTGGCGTTCTTCGGGTCGTTTTTGGCCTGCGCTCGCGCGATCTCGCGCTCTTTGTCGAGGTCGCCCGCCGGGACTTCCTCGCGCGTCACGTAGCGCGGTTCGGCTGCGGCGACGTGCATCGCGATGTCCTTGATGAGCGATTGAAACTCTTCGGTGCGCGCGACGAAATCCGTCTCGCAGTTGACTTCCACGAGCACGCCGACCTTGCCGCCCATGTGGATGTAAGAGCCGACCGCGCCCTCGGCGGCGACGCGCCCTTCCTTCTTCTTCGCCGACGCGAGGCCGCGCTTGCGCAGCAACTCAATCGCCTGTTCCTCGCTCCCCTGCGCTTCCGCCAGAGCGTTCTTGCATTCCATCATCCCCGCGCCCGTCTTCTCGCGCAACGACTTCACCGATGCCGCTGTAATCTCTGCCATGATTGCTCTCCTCGAAAAACTGTCCGTTGTCAACGGTCAGTTGTCCGTTGTTCGTGCTGTCTGATCCGACGCTTATCTTTAGCAGTTAAGGCCGGGCAGCGCAAACAACTGACCGCTGACAACGAACAAAGAACGAATATCTAAAATAAAGCGCAGCCCGGCGGTGTGTCCGCTATTGGAGGCTGCGCTCGCCGAAAAATCGAATCTGGACTTGGTTGTAATTTACTTCGCGACGCCGACCGATTCCGCACCCTTGGTCTGATGTGCGTCGTCTGGACGAGGCAACGAGGACTCGTCTTCGCCGCCGCCGCTCGCTCCGCGCACGGGTGCGCCCGTGCCTTCCGCCGGGTGATCGCCGATGCTGTCAGGCTGCTGACCCGTCTTGCCAAAGCCGATGTTGCCGGGGACGGAAACTTGCGTCTCCATCGCAGGCGCGCTCGCGCCCATGTCGGTGTAGTTCTGCGCTTCGCGCCCGGGATCGCGCGCCGTCGTCACGCTTGATGTGCCGTCGCCGCTCGCGCTCAGAGAATTTCTCGTGCCCGTGTCCGCCGTCCCGCCGCTCGTCATTGCTCCCGCGTCAACTTCCGCGCCGTCTTCGTCCGCGGCCTTCGAGCGCATCTCCTGCCCTTCGACGACCGCATCGGCGATGCGCGAGGCGAAGAGGCGAACGGCGCGCAGCGCGTCGTCGTTGCCGGGGATGATGTAATCAATGCCTTCGGGCGAGCAGTTGGTGTCAACGACGGCGATGACGGGAATGCCGAGGCGGTTCGCTTCCGCCACCGCGATCTCTTCCTTGCGCACGTCAATGATGAAGAGCGCGTCGGGCAGGCGCGTCATGTTCTTGATGCCGGAGAGATTCTTCTCCAGCGTCTCGCGCTCGCGGTCGAGCTTGATGCGCTCCTTCTTGGTGAGCATTTCGTAGCGACCGTCCGTCTGCATCGCTTCGAGGTCGCGCAGGCGTTTGATGGACTTTTGCACGGTCTGGAAGTTGGTCAGGAGACCGCCGAGCCAACGCTGGTTGATGTAATACTGGTTGGCGCGCGTCGCTTCTTCGCGGATGGCGTCCTGCGCCTGTCGCTTCGTGCCGACGAAGAGGATGGTGCGCCCGCGATCTTCCGAAGCCATGTTCGTGACGAACCCGATAGCATCGCGGAACATCTTCTGGGTCTTTTGCAGATCAATAATGTTAATGCCGTTGCGCTCGCCGAAAATGTATTCCTTCATTTTCGGGTTCCAACGCCTGACTTGATGGCCGAAGTGGACGCCGGCCTCCAAGAGTTCTTTCATCGTTACCGTGACTGCCAAAAGTGAGCCTCCTTAGGTGATTGGTTTAATGTACTCGCCGTGCCCGTTCGCGACTCCCACGAGGGAGAGCAACCAACCCGGACAGCGACAATGGAGTGTGCGAAAAAACGTCGAACGCGGAACGATGAACGCGAAATGAAAACTGCTTCATCGTTCCGCGTTCATCGTTCCACGTCGAATCAATTATCGTTTCGAGAACTGGAAACGCTTGCGTGCGCCCTTCTGCCCGTACTTCTTGCGTTCCTTGATGCGCGGGTCGCGGGTGACGAGACCGGCCTGCTTCAGGGTCGGGCGAAGTTCGGCGTTGAACTCCATCAGGGCGCGCGTGATGCCGTGGCGAATCGCTCCGGCCTGACCGGCGGGGCCGCCGCCGTCAACGTTGACGAGGATGTCGAACTTGCTCGTCGTTTCGGTCAACTGCAAGGGCTGGCGGATCACCATGCGCAACGCCTGATTCGGGAAATACTGATCGAAGTTTTTCTTGTTGACCTGAATCTCGCCCGTGCCGGGGCGCAGGTAGACACGCGCCGTCGAAGTCTTGCGCCGTCCCGTTCCGTAATACTGTGTGTCAGCCACGATGTTTCGTCCTTAAAATCTGCAAGAGGTGTTGGGTTACTGTTGCTGCTGCCCGGCGCGCGGGTCGAGCGCCAGAGGTTCGGGTCTTTGCGCCGCGTGCCGGTGGTTGGCGTCGGCGTAGACTTTGAGCTTCTTGCCCATCGCGCGCCCGAGCTTGTTCTTCGGGAGCATCCCGCGCACGGCGAGTTCGATGACGCGCTCCGGGTGCTTCGCGAATTGATCCTTGACGCTGATTTCGCGCAGCCCGCCCGGATAGAGCGTGTGATGGCGATAGACTTTCTGCTCGGCCTTCGAGCCTTTGAAGACGGCCTGCCGCGCGTTGATGACGATGACGTGATCGCCCATGTCCATGAACGGCGTCCACTGCGGGTTGTTCTTGCCCGATAAGACGCGCGCGACTTCCGTCGCGAGCCGCCCGACCGTCTGCCCCGCCGCGTCAACGACGTACCATTTGCGTTTTTCTGCGAGACCCTGCCCGCTGGGAAAGTATGTTGACATAGATAACTCTCTCGGAAAATAGCGTCTGAAACGCGAACGAGTAGAATACTTAAAGGCGCGGAAAATTGTCAAGCTATGGGGCGGGGTTAAGTGTGTGTGGCGCGATGATTTGCCGTGACATTTGTGGCGACAGGGGCAGGGAAGTCGTGTATCATGCCGCCCGTCTTTCCAAAGGGTTTTACTCTGGCAACATCCGGCGTAGATCGGAAGATGACGCCTCACCAACAAATAAGGAGAAACGTTATGCGAAGAGTAAAGACAGTCGTGGCTGTGCTGTGCCTGCTCGGGGCGATGGCCGTCGGCGCACAGGCGCAAAACACCAACAGTTCGGCGGCGGCAACTCCGCAGCGGTCGCTCTACGAC
>DASPJG010000346.1:0-13745 GCA_035628755.1 Pyrinomonadaceae bacterium | reverse complement strand
GCCCGTGCCGGCACGGCTGCAGGCGCTCGGCGTCAACCCAGGTGGATCCTGGGACGCCACGCCGGGTCGGGCTCGATCTGGCGCAACACCTCACGCGTGACCGGCGCGGTGTCGCCCTCGCCGAACGCCACGTACTTGAACAGGTAGGCCAGAGGGTTGCCCTCGCTCCAACCAAAGTAAACGTGCGGCACTTTCCCCGTCATGTCGCGGACGTGCAGGAGGAAAGCCGCGATGGCGTTCGGCACTGCCGGGCTTTCCGCGCGCAACACGTGATAGCCTTCAACCTCCACGCCCTTCACTTTGAGCACGCCCGCGAACTCCGAGGCGTCGCCCGGCTTGACCTCGAAGAACAGCACGGGGTCGCGCGTGGGGATGTGGTTATCAGCGCGCTTCTCTCTCTCCTTGAATTCGTACTCGCTCACGTCGCCACGGTCGCAGCGGTTCGTCACGATGCGTATTTCACCGCGCCGGTCGGCCTCTTCCACGAAGGCGCGCGCCTTCTCGTCCAGTTCCACGCGCTCCACGCGCAACTCGGTCGTGCGCGAGACGCGCGAGATGAGCGAGACAACGATGATGAAGCCGATGAAGGCCGAGGCGATCTTGAGTCCTTCCGGCTGCTCTATGATGTTGACGACGGTGGTGTAAATGAAGACGAGCGCGATCAAGAGGAACGCCCAGCGCCACTTGTTCCCCTCGCGCCAGACGGAGAGCGCGACCGCAATCGCCGCCGAACTCATCAAGGCCAGCACGCCCGTCGCGTAAGCCCCGCCCTGCGCCTCCACGTTCGCCTTGAAAAGCGCCGTCACGGTGAAGCAGATGATCGTGAAAACGAAGACGAGCGGGCGCGTCGCCTTCGCCCAGTTCGGAGCCATGCCGTAACGCGGCAAGTAGCGCGGCACGATGTTCAAGAGTCCGGCCAGCGCGGACGACCCGGCAAACCACAGGATCATGATCGTGCTGATGTCGTAAGCCGTGCCGAAGATGTCGCCGAGGAAAGTGTGCGCGAGATAGGCCAGCGCGCGCCCGCTCGCCGCGCCCGCAGGCTGCGTGCTTGTCTCTGGCTGGAACGCCTCGGCGGGAATGAGCATCGTGGTCACGATGCTGCTCGCAAGGAGCAGCACGCTCATGATCAGCGCGGCGGCCTTCAACAGCTTCCGCGTGTTGTTGATGCGCCCGACGGGCTTCTTGTGATCGTCGCCGGGTTCGCCCTCGACGAGCGGCATCACGACCACGCCCGTCTCGAAGCCGGAGAGTCCGAGCGCGAGTTTCGGAAACACGATGAGCGCGGCGGCGACCATCATCAGAGGATTGCCGTGGCCGGTAAACAAAGCGTCCTTCCAGTTGACGATCAACTGCGGCTGCGTCGCCAGTTTGTAAAACCCGATGGACAGCACGACCACGTTGAGCAGGATGTAAGCGACGACGATCACGACCGCGATCCCGATGGCCTCCTTGAACCCTTTGAGGAAGACCGCCCCGAGCGCGGCGATCAGGAAGAGCGTCACGGCGACCTGATGGTGGTGAAAAAACTGCGGTACGTAAGGGTTGTCTATGATGTGGACGGCGGCGTCGGCAGCCGAGAGCGTGATGGTGATGATGAAACTCGTGGCGGCGAAGCCGAGCAGGCAGAGGACGAAGAGTTTGCCCTTCCAGCGCGAGAGCAAATTCTCCAGCATCGAGATCGAGCCATCGCCGTGCGGGCTTTCGGCGGCGACGCGGTTATACATCGGCAGCGCGCCGAAGAGCGTCAGCACCACGAGCACGAGCGTAGCAATGGGTGCGAGCGCACCGGCGGCGAGAAAAGCGATGCCGGGTTGGTAGCCGAGCGTGGAAAAGTAGTCAACGCCCGTCAGGCACATCACCTTCCACCACGGGTGCGTGTGATGCTGCCCCTCGCGCTCGTGCGGCCCCTCCATCTCCTCGACGCCTTTGTATAACCAGCTCTTGAAAGGGCCTAACTTTCGTTTCGGCGGGGCTGACACAGTAGCCATCGGAAACTCCCTTGCGGCGTCGCGCGGGCGACCTGAAGCGCGGCTTTTCGGAATCAGTTCATCGCCCATTTCTCAACCGGCACGCGCCCGAAGCAGCGACAGGCAAGAAAGCTTTACGCGCCCTTCGTCGCATGTCAATGCCCGGACGCCGCCGTCGCCGCCGTCGTGCTTCAAATTAAATTGCTCAGTGCGTTACTTTAACTTAAACCTCAAAGCCCTCGCCACAAAAAAAGGCGGCTCGCGCCCGTGGAGGAAGGTTAATGTTGGGCGGTCTGTGGCGAACGGCTCAAGCGGTTTTTCCCCGTTGGAGATTGACCGCGCGGCATTCACCTTTTTCCCCTTGTCACCTTCCCCTTTGTCTGCTAAATTCTGGAATGTACAAGCCTTTAGGACTGTTTTCGAGAGTGTAGCTCGAACGCTGAAACAGGTTCCTTTCCACCCGACTCCGTTTTAACCGACAGCAAAACTTGAGTGGCCGACGGCTCTCCTCGCACTTGTTGCGCCCGTAATTCATGAATACTCTCTCCCCAAACGACGTCAGCGCACCGGAGAAGCCAGCGAAGGCCGCGGGCGTCGTCAATTTGTCCGACGCGCGGCGGCGCGTGCGCGAGCGCGTTGACGCCGCACACGCATCCCTCTCGGCGGAGATCGAAGCGACGCGCGAACTCCTCGATGGGGGTCAGGCCACGAAGGCCGAAGCGCACCTGCGCCGGATCATCAAAGATGCCCGCGCCGACGAAGAATTGCTGGCGCAGGCGCGCTGCATGCTCTCCCTCTCGCTGGAAACGCAGGGACGCCACACCGACGCCCTCGCCGCCCTGCAAATGTACGAAGACACGCAGGCGCGCGCCAATCTGGATACGGAAATCTCCATCCTGCTCCGCGTTCAACTCGGCCTCGCCTACAGCTACACGGGCGATCACCCGAAGGCCATCGCCATCCTGAACGGCGTGTTGCGCGAAGCGACCGACAATGGCAGCGGCGCGCAACTGGGCGCAATCTACGTCGCGCTCGCGCGCGTCTATCGCCAGATCAACGAGTACTCGATTGCGCGCGACAATTCGCAACGCGCGCTCAGCCATTATCGCAATACCGGCGACTGGCGCGGGATGGCCGAATCCTATCGCGGTCTCGCCCTCGGATGTATTTTTGAGGGAGCTTACGAGGAGTCGCTGGAAAATTACGAGCAGGCTTTGAAACTCGTCGGCGACCGTCCTGCGCCCTTTCTGCTGGGCAAGATTTACGCCACCATGGCCGGCGCGTGTTGGTTTCTCAAACGCCCCAAGGATGGCATCCGTTATCTCGAAAAGGCGATTGATTACTACGAGCGCACGGATCAGAAAACCAGCGCCGCCGACGGCTACAACAATCTCGGCATCAATCTCATTCTCGTCGGCGACTGGACGCGCGCGCAGGTTGTTCTAGAACGCGCTCTGGCGTTGGCATCGGAACTCGACGAGCAGGGCGCGAAGGGCAAAGTCTCGATCATTCTCGACTCGCTCGGCGAGTTACAGATGTTGCGCGGCAACCTGCTGAAAGCGCAGGAGTGCCTCCAACGCGCCGTCCGGCTCTTGGACGATCACAGCAACAAATGGTACGCATGTCAGGTGTTGCGCACGCTGGCGCGCTGTCATCTGGCGATGGGAGAATCCGAGCGCGCGCTGGACGAAAGCACGCAGGCGCTCTCGCTCGCGGAGCGCATCGGGGATCGGCAGGCCGTCTGCGATTCGCGCCTGCTGCTCGCAGAAGTCCACCTGCGCTGCGACGACCCGCACGCGTGCGCCGCCGAACTGCAAAAAGTTACGGAGCAGACGAACGACTCCGCCGCCGACATGGCCGTCGCGGGCGAGGCGCAGCGCATTCAGGGCTTGCTCGCCCTCGCGCAATCCGACTCGACGCTCGCCATTCATCACTTTGGCCGCAGCGTCTCGATCTACTCAATCCTCGGCGACCGCTACCGCACCGCGCTCGCGCTCTACGGCCTCGGCTGCGGCTACGAGACTGTCCAGCCCGAACGCGCCGCCGAACACTTCTCCCGCGCGCTGCACACCTTCCGCGAACTCGGCGCGCAGATAGACATCGCCCGCACCGAAGACGCCCTCGCCAACATCGAGGTCAACTCGACCGAGCAGCGGCAGGAGACTTCGGCCTTCGCGCAACTGCTGACGCTGCGCCTTGCCGAAGCCGTCGCTTCACGCGAACTGCTCCTGCGCGAACTCGCCGCCGTCCTTGATCAGGAGACGAAGGCGCGTCGCGTGTTTATCACGGAACTCGACGAAGAGGGCACGATCAAGGTCGTCGTCTCGCACGGCGGCGCGAGCGAAGCGAACGCAGAGTTGGCGAACTCGCTCTGCATGGCGAAGAACGACGCCGAACGCGAAAAGATCGCGCTCGAACACGACTCGACCGTCATCATGCTCCGCCCGACGAACGCCGCGCCCGCGCTGCTCTACGTCGAGCCGCGCTCTGCGGCCACCCTCTCCGGCGGGCTGCCGATTGATTCCCTGCTCCGCGTCGTTGAACTCGGCATGAATGTCTGCGCCCTGCGCGCACGCGTCAGTTCCGGTCGCGGGGTGCAGGAACAAAACACCTACACCAACACGGGTCTCATGCCCGGCTTCATCCACTCTTCACCGGCGATGACGCGGCTGGTCGAAGAAGTACACAAAATCCGTTCGTCCGACGTGACGGTGTTGGTGACGGGCGAATCGGGCACGGGCAAAGAACTCGTCGCCCGCGCCATCCACGCGCTCTCATCCCGCCGCTCCAAAGTGTTCGTCCCCTTCAACTGCACGGCTGTGCCGAAAGAGTTGTCGGACGCTTACCTGTTCGGCTACCGGCGCGGAGCGTTCACGGGCGCGGTGTCGGATTCGCCGGGCGTCATCCGTTCGGCTGCGGGCGGCACGCTCTTCCTAGACGAAATCGGCGACCTCCCGCTCGACGTGCAGCCGAAACTTTTGCGCTTTCTGCAAGAGGGCGAGATTCAACCGCTCGGCGAGCAGCGACCGACGAAGGTGGACGTGCGCATCATCGCCGCCACCAACAGCGACCTCGAAAAGATGGTCGCCGAAGGACGCTTCCGAGAGGATTTGTATTACCGTCTCAACGTCATCCGCCTGCGCGTCCCCCCGCTGTGCGAACGACGCTCCGAGATTCCGACCATCGTTAACTACTACATCAATCACTACTCCGCGAAGTTCAACCGGCGCGACATCCAGATCACGCCGCAGACGATTGATCTCCTGATGGTCTGCGACTGGCCGGGCAACGTCCGCCAGTTGTGCAACGAAATCCAGCGCATCGTCGCCCGCGCCGAAGACGGCACACTCATCACGCCCGACCATCTCTCGCCCGAACTCAAACGCATCTCCGCGCCCATCTCGCTCCCGGCTGAGGTCAGCCCGTTCGGCGCGAACCCCATCACGCTCTCCGGCCCCCACACCACCCTCGCCGACGCGATGGCCAAACTCGAACGCCGCATGATCGCCGATGCCCTGCGCCGCCACAAAGGCAACATCTCCCGCGCCGCACGCGAACTCGGACTCACCCGTCGCGGCCTCTACCTCAAACTTCAACGCTACTCGCTCAACGCCGCCAGCGCATAGACGCCGCAGCACTGCCTTACACTCCGCCGCCCACCGTCAGCAATCGCCTGACCGTCACAACGATTTTCCCTATATCCTGCGGCTTCCGTAAGAACTCATTCACGCCCGCCCACCTCGCATCCCTGCTACATTCACTCGCGGAAAACATAATGATCGGCATCTTCTTGCGATGCGCCAGTGTGCGCACATAGCGCACCAACTCAAGGCCGTTGACGCTCGGCAGGTTGTAGTCACACAGCAAGAGGCTATAACTCGTCTCGCTCGCCAGTTTGAGCAGCGCGACCGCGCCGTCACCGCAGAGCGTGACGCGCCAGCCTTCATCTTCCAACGTCTCGGTGATGGCTTGCGCGACGACTTTATGATCTTCGACTAGAAGGATATGAGGCATACGGTAAAGATCGCGGGGCTTGTCCGTCCTTCTGCCCAAGCCCCGCGCGCCCCTGCCTGTGACGCCGACCAAGCAGAGGCAAGACGAACTCCGGCGCGGTCTGCTATGATGCCGCGCGTTCATGTTGAAAATTAGTGACGGTCATGCGTAGCTCAACCTCAACCTCTAAAGAGTAGTGAGCATCGCCGTTCGAGTTGAGAGGTTCTTACTCACGGCGACAGTTGAGCGCGAAAGCATCCTAATCCAATTTAGGATTAGCGGCAAGACTTTTTCATTAGGAGAGGGCTTCTAATGGGAAGGGCTGCGCGCTTGAGGTCTGCCCGTCTTGCGGAGAAGTTGCGGCATATCCGCGACGCATTAGGGCTTTCACAGAACGAGCTAATCAGGCGATTAGGACTTGAAGGCGTGATTTACCAAAGCAACGTATCCGGCTACGAATCAGGTGAGCGCGAGCCGCCTTTGCCTATCCTCTTGAAGTACGCGCAACTGGCGGGCGTCTGTCTCGATACGCTGGCAAACGACGATCTGAAACTACCCGCTAAACTTCCTGCCAAGCCGAAACACTCTTAATTATTCGGCAACCTTCGTTGGTGCTGTGTCACAACATCTGTTGCCTGATTCAATCCATGTTCGAGTTGAATTTGAAGCCGAAGTTTTGGAGTGAAGCGGCGTAAGGCGGAAGCGCGGCGGAAGAGGAAGGGCGGCGGGTTGAGTCCCGCCGCCCTTTCCCGTTGCAGAATCTTTTCTCTTAGTTCAGGCTCTTCCGTGCAACTCAACCACACGAACAGTTACCCCAGTTGTCGCAGCACCAGTAGCCGCTACAGCAGCTATAATCACCGCTGCATATGGGAACCTCAACACAGTACCCCCGGTTATTGGAAGACGAGGCGGGGGCGGACGATATAGTCGCCAGAGCGACGACGAGCACGGACAGTGTGATGAGTTTGCGTGAGAGTCGTTTCAGCATGATATTCTCCTTACGTTGTGAGTAGCCTAGGGCTGTTGAGGTTGAGAGGCCATGGGCGCACCGGGGAACGCTGGAACGATATACCGGGGCGGGGAGGGTGTCAATAGTCCTCGTTCTGTTGGGCAGACTTACCTCCCGTTGGGCAAAAGTGAATCGTTGGGCAAAGCCGCGAGATGGACTTTTCAGGGCAAGCCCCGTATAACTTGCCCCAAAACTTTCCTACTTGATCCAAAACTGCTTAAACTTTAGGGGGTTTTGAGGCAAAGCCTCCCCTGTGGGCTTTGCCTCATAACCCCTAAAACCTTAAGCACTTTTGGATCAAGTAGTGGACTTTTGGGGCAGACTAGAACAGGGGCTATTTATCTTTGAAGAGGTAGGGCGTACCTAGTCCACCTAGATATGCAAATAAGGCGGTGATTGTAGCGGATAGAATAGAAAAGCCTAGCGTCTCATGCCCCGTTGCGGCTAAATATATTCCCGCTCCGATGCAGCCAAGCACTAAGACTATAACTGCAATAAGCACAGGCCAGAGCATCTTGACTAGAGAACTGTGGCGCGCAATTTTAAACTGGTGCTCTCGTTTACTTTCTTCGGCTTCAAGTTCCTGCTTTTGGGTTAAATACTTAAACTTGTTCTCGTTATCTTTATCGTTGCTAGCGGCTAGGATTCTTGCCACTTCGGGGTCAATTTTCGGCCCCGAACTTTCGACAAAACCCATAAACTCTCGAACGCTGTGCCGAAACTCATCCCGTCGTGGGGCGGGAACTGCTTCGATAATTTCCTCTAACTTGGCCTCAACTTGTGATTCAGGCACGGATAACGCTGAAGGCTCATCCCCTTTCGAGGACGAGCCTTCCGACGATCTATCTTTTGCGTTTTCTTCGCTCATTTCTTGAACGGGGAAAAGAAATCATCCCAAAGTTCTGCCAGTCTTTTGCGGAGAAAGTTTTCTTTTTCTTGGGGGGTTTTATACACCTCAACTTCCCAATGACCGCAACGCAGATCGTCAAGAACGATCAAGGCATCAGGATTTACAGCTTTCTCGCGCTTGTATTTTTCAAGTGCTTCGCTGTCGTCAAGGTGACGAGTATTTTCCTCGTAGCTGTATTCCAGCACGGTTGACATAATTAAGAACTCCACTAAACAGAGTTAGAGTTTAGATACACAAAAGCGCAGCTTCCTACCGGAACCTATCCAGTAGCAGCGCAAGCGACTCTGCCCTTCATCTTGCTGCCACGCAAAGGCTGAAGGGCAATGTCTATATCCTAGAATTTTAGATGCTCCCAATAGACATTAAGTTAATCGGCAACAAAACTACCATGTCTATCGTCGTCCTTATTGGGAGACAACAAAAGCCGCATCCGCCTTGCGATTACGGCTTTTCTCCTGTCTCAAATAACAGGGAGAACAATAACGATTAACTCTCGCAAGAAAGCTAAGGTAAGTAAGTACTTACTTTTCACTTTCTGCTATCTCATTGTACGTACAGTGTGAGTACAAGTCAATCTATTAATAAGCATTACCAATACAATAATTTGGATGAAAAGTACGGCTATTTATTGCGAAAATAGCCGTACTTTTCGATAAGTTCATGCCGCTTCACTCCAAAATTTCGGTTTCAACCCTAACTCAAACATACTCTGAATCAGGCAACAGATGTTGTGACAGAGCACCTTGCATAACGCCTCATTGATCTGCGCCGTCTTAGTCCGACTCCGCAACGCATCCCCGAACTTAGACTTGATCATGTGAAAGGTGGTTTCGACGTTGCTGCGCTTATGGTAGGACTTCATAAACCGTTCTTGATTGTAGCTGTAGAAATGAAACATGCGATTCCACAGCCCGCTTTGCCGTTTGTCGTTAGGGCGACTGTTAGACTTGAAAGGGATGTACGGCATCGCCTGATTGTTAATGATCGTCGCCAGATTCCCGCTCGACAGATAAGCCTTATCCGCGCTCACTTCCTGCATGACGAAGTTGCGGCGTGTGGCTTCAACCAGAGGCTTCAAGATGGGGCAATCGTTCACATAGCGATCTGTGATTTCAACTGCCGTGATAACGTTGGTTTTCACTCCGCACATGATATGTACTTTGATCCAGTCTTTCTTTTCGATAAGGTGCGGATCGGAGTATTTAGCGTGCATCCATTGAACGAAGCGGCAAGTTGATAAGCCCGACGAGTCAACGGCGAAGTCTTGCTCAATAGACGCGAGCGGCAAGCTACTCTCTTCAATCAGCATTTGCAGATGCGGAGTCAACATCTCATCTTCAAAGTAACGGAAGATAGAGTTATAGGCGGGCAGCTTGGAGAGGTAGCCTTTGCCGTGCGCGTCCGACAGGTCAGAGATGAAGCGGCGACCGGACACCGTAGAGTAAACCTTGAAGGCCATCGCAAAGAGCATATCTTCGATAGGCAAGCGCGGTCTGCCGTTCGTCTGCGCTGGCTCTCCCACGCCTTCGCACAACTGACGGAGCAAGTATTGAAACAGCCGCTTCTCTTGAGTCTGCGCTTGATTGTAGGCAGGCCATTCCTGCTTGTAAGTCTTGCGGGTGACTTTCACAGTCTCAGTAACAGTCGTTTTACCATCTTCGACAACTACAGTTTTGGTGCGCTCTATCGTCTCTTCGACGGCGAAGATGTGTTTGCACTTCTGACGGCGAAAGTCATAATCGGGGCAAGAGCAAGTCTGCTTGTCGGTATTAACTCTGTATTTACCACGGCCTGATTGTGAAGGGACGAGCCAGAGGTTGCCGTCTTGAACGATGGTTATGCGGTTGGCAATCTCTTTACCTTTTTGCTCTCGGATGTTCATTGTTTTAGCCTTGCCTTTCGTTGGGGATTGGCTCACAATGAAGTTGTCGAGACTAGACGTGAGCAATCGCGTTTGGTTTTCAAAGGGCGTTATCACTTGGCGGTGGTAACGCCCTAACTATTGAACACGGGTATCTTAATGCTTGAGCATTTATATGTCAAGACAATTCTCACTTAAATGCTAGAAAATTAGTGTTTTAATGCTTGAGCATTTGTGCTAGGATAGTGGAATGATAAAGGCGAATGGAAAATTATCACCTAAGTATGCGGGCAGATTGGGCGGCTTGAAAGGCGGCAAGGCTCGTGCAGAGAAACTAACTCCACAAGAAAGGGCAGCAATAGCGAAGAAAGCGGCAGAAGCACGATGGTCTAAAGAACCGAGCAATAAAACGGCTTAAGTCCTCTTAACGTTCCCGCATCCTACCTATTCTCACTCGTTATGTACTTCATGTATGTAGATGAGTCGGGCGATCCCGGCGTGTATGATACTACGCAGCCACCGCATCGGCGGTCGAGTCCTCACTACATTGTCAGCGGTTTTGTTATTCCCGCTGACGAATGGCGAAACTACCTCACGGCCTTTCTAAATCACCGTCGCTATCTGAAAAGTAAGTATGGCTTTCCTGTGCGGGAGGAATTGCACGGAGTGGAGCTAATCAACACGCGCCGATCTACGCCTATTAAGCGTATCGGAAAGCGAAGTAAGCGTGTAGCTCTTTATCGTGAGACGCTAGAGCAGGTCTGCCAGATTATGCCGCGTGCGCGCATTTTGAACGCTAGCTTGGATAAAGAGTACCCCAAGTATTCATATACGCCGACGCCAGAGGGGATTCAAAATTTAGTTTGGGAAAGGCTGTTGGAAAGATATAGCTACTATCTTCAAAAGACATGCGGCGGCAGTTCTGGGCTTATATTCGCAGACCAAACTAATGAGGTAAGGGTGCGGCGATTACTGCGTAAGGTGAGGGTACATCATTTCGCGGGGAGTCACTTCGGAGGGGCGTATTCAACGCCCCTTAACAATCTGATCGAAGACCCCATTATGCGAAGTTCGGAATCTTCTTACTTCATCCAAATTAGCGATCTAATCTCGCATGCCCTATATCGTAAACTTTACCCAGTGGGGAGTCTTAAGAAGTTCAACGTTGATAAGCTGTTTGATGCTACGCGCCCGCTTTGCCATTTACAAGCATCAAGCAGAGACCCGCACAAAATGGGAATCGTTCACTGTTAGGTTAGGGGTCGGATTAGAAGTAAAAATTGCGCCCGCTACAAGCGGGCGACTTTGTAGCGGCCAGCTTTTGCCATTAGGGCAAGGCCGGTCGCTGAGAGGATATTACACGAAAGCCTTTCATTTGTCAACAAAATTCTCACCCGTGAAACGCGCCTAAGTTCTTTAGAATCTACGTTTATAATTTTTTAACAATACCGTTTTGCTTGTTGTTGCGTGCATAAGACGGGTAATGTTATCAACATACTTAGAGGGTTCTACCTAAGCAAGCGCGCGACAGTCTCAACTATCCTACCTATATCTTGAGGCTTCCGTAGGAACTCATTCACGCCCGCGCGCCTCGCATCCCTGCTACATTCACTCGCGGAAAACATGATGATCGGCGTCTGTTTGCGATGGGGCAACGTTCGCACATAGCGCACTAACTCAAGGCCGCTCACGCTAGGTAAGTGGTTGTCGCATAGCAAGAGGTTAAAGTTAGTCTTACTCGCCAGCTTTAACAGAGCGACCGCACCGTCGCCACAGAGCGTCACGCGCCAGCCCTCATCTTCCAACGTCTCTGTGATGGCTTGCGCGACAACCTTATGATCTTCGACTAGGAGAATGTGAGGCATAGATATGTATAAGGCGCGGGGCTTGTCAGTCCTTATGCCCAAGCCCCGCGTGCCTCTGCCAGTTGACGCCCACTAGGCAGAGGCAAGACGAACTCCGGCGCGGTCTGGTATGATGCCGCGCGTTCATGTTGAAAATTAGTGACGGTCATGCGTAGCTCAACCTCAACCTCTGCCGAGTGATGAGCATCGCCGTTCGAGTTGAGAGGTTCTTACTCACGGCGACAGTTGAGCGCGAAAGCATGATACCGACATTTGTCGGTAGTTGCAAAGTCCTATCAGGAGGCCGCGCCTGATGGGAAGAAAGCCCCGTGTGAAGCCTGAACGCTTGGGCGAAAAACTCCGCACGATTAGAGATGCTTTTGGCCTCTCACAAGGCGAACTCGTCAAGCGGCTTGAAGCTGTGAATTTGATTGACGCGAAGCACGTCTCGAAGTTTGAACTTGGTGAGCGAGAGCCAAGCCTGTTAGTGCTACTGCGCTACGCAAGGCTGGCCGGGATTTCGATAGATGCGCTGGCCGACGATGATCTAAACCTACCCGCCAAACTTCCCGCGAAGCCGAAACACTCCTAAGACTTTTGGATCAACCTTAAGCACTTTTGGATCAAGAGAGGGTTATGAGGCAAAGCCTCCCCTGTGTATACCGGGTAACCAGTGTATACCTGATAACCACTTTCCTTGATTGGCTAATTTTCCTGTATTTGCCTTTGAAAGCAGGCTCCGGGGCTATGGCGGGGAAAAAGGTGGATACGCTGTATCCATTTTAATGGGTTTTGGGCGGTTTTTTCAGGAGTGTCGCTTGTGGGTGGTAAGTCTCATTATTTCTGTAGTTAAGGGGCTAAACGGATGGGGGCGGCGAGTGGCATGAGTCTTGTAATAAGGAAGAGTGATCGTTGACAGGGAAAGGGCCGAGAGTAAACGCGGCCTTCACTCTTTGGCCTGATGCCGGTGTTCCTCACGCGCATGGCATTAGACCTGTCAGCGGTCTAAAAATTGAAAATTGAAGGGTTGTCTACACTGCCCCGCTCGTTCCCACCGAGCACCCCACAGTGCAGACAAAAAGAAGGGAAAATATTATGTTGCGTCGTATCACAGCTTGCCTCAATGCCAGCGCCCTCGTTCTGGTCTCACTGCTCCCCCTGACCGTTGCCTCCGGCAAAGCTCACGCAGCGACTGCGCAAGTCGTCTCCACCACGAAAATTGCCCCCGAACTGCTTCAGTCCGGTACGCCCGGCGGCGACGGCACGACCACCTCAACCAACACTGGCGGCGGTTCCGAGGCCGAAGGCACGGGTGTCGAGCCTCTCGTGCGCGTCGTCGTCCAGACGAAGGGTCGCCCGTCCGCCGCACAGCAGGATGCAATCGCTTCCTCGCAAGGCCAGATCAGCCAGAGCTACGAAACGCTCAACACGATCATCGCTGAAGTGCCGGTCGGTTCGCTCTCCAGCCTCGCGGCGCGCGAGGACGTGGCCTACATCTCCTCCGACCGCGTGTTCAAATCACAAATGAGCCTGGCGCGCGACACCGTGGGCGCGACGGAAATCGCGGCGGGTTTGTCGCGCACGCCGAAACTCACCGGCAAGGGCGTGACTATCGCCATCATGGACAGCGGCATCAGCACCACCCACGCCGACTTCGCCAAGAACAAAAACAAGTCGCGCATCCTCACCGCCGTTAACTTCACGGGCAGCGGCACGGGCGACGACAACGGTCACGGCACGGGCGTGGCGAGCGTCGCCGCCGGTAGCGGCGTGGCCAGCCCCTCCGCCACGACACACGCCGGGATCGCGCCCGACGCCAACCTCGTTGACCTGCGCGTGCTCGATGCCAACGGCGCGGGAAAGACGAGCGACATCCTGCGCGCCGTCAACTGGGCGATTCTCAACCGCGAACGCTACAACATCCGCGTGCTCAACATGAGCATCGGCGCGCCGGTGCGCGAGTCCTTCCGCCACGACCCTGTGTGTCGCGCCGTGGCCGACGCCGTGCGTGCGGGCATCATCGTGGTCGCCAGCGCGGGCAACTCCGGTCGCACCGAAGAGACTAACGCCAACGGGCCGTTTCATCGCCTCGTCTATGGCACGGTCAAAAGCCCCGGCAACAGCCCCTACGTAATCACGGTCGGCGCGACCGACTCGC
>DASPJG010000345.1:0-4263 GCA_035628755.1 Pyrinomonadaceae bacterium | reverse complement strand
TGTCTCAGACGGTCGAGACTTCGGAGGCAACCCGCGCGGGCGAGAGCGCGACGCCCTCCGATGCTTTCCCGCCGGTTGGAGAGAGCGGGATTTCCGCCGAACCCGTGGCCGCGACGACGGGCGAGCCGGGCGCGGCGGACGAGACGAGCGTGTACGCGCTCGCGTCGGCGATGGACTCGTATTACCAGCAGAGCACGCGCCCGACGGATTTGCGGCAGCATGAAGTGTTTCGCAAGGGCGTCGCGTTGTTGCAGGACGAAAAATATTCGACGCACGGGTTGATCGAGATCGCGCGCGGTTCAAACGTCGTCGCCGCCTGCATCGCCCTCGAAGCGTTGGCCGAACGCCGCGACGCATCGGACGCCATCGAACCGCTCCTCGCGCACATCAACGAGTTTTACTACTGGCCGGGCTACTACGCCCTGCGCGCCCTCGACGCGCGCGCCGCGACGCGCCCCGTCCTCGTCCCGCTGCTGCTGCACATCAAGGGCGCGTGGGGCGAATATACGGCGTTGCAATCGCTGCGCGAGTTCGTCTTGAACCGCGTGGAGCACGGCGAGCGGGAAGCCACCTTCGGCGACGCGCTCGACACGCTCTCAGCCGAACAGATCGAACTGCTCGCCAACGTCTTCGACGAACTCAAGGACGTGCTCCCGCAGCGGTTGTTGAGAGAGTTCGGCGGCTGGAAAGAGGCGCGCGTTGACCTCGAATTTTTGCGCTCCTTCGGGCGCGTGTGGACGTTCGACGCAGACGGCGGCGCGGAAGACGATGGTGCGACGGACGGCATGGTGATGCTCGAAGAGGTGCGCGAGCGCGTGTTGGAGATGGAGACGGCGATCAGGAAAGAGCCGCCGCGCTCGGTGTTGCTGGTAGGCGATTCGGGCGTCGGCAAGAGCGCGCTCGTGCGCGTGCTCGGGCGGCGTCTGCAAAGGGAACGCTGGATCATTCTGGAAGCGTCGGCGGCGGACGTGCTGGCCGGGCAGCAATACATCGGCCAACTCGAAGGACGCGTGCAGACGCTCGTGCGCGAAATCGGCGGCAAGCGCGTGCTCTGGGTGGTGCCGAACTTTCACGAACTCGTCTGGGCGGGTCGTCATCAATACAACCCTTCGGGCTTGCTCGATCTCCTGCTGCCACACGTCGAAAGCGGCACGGTGAAACTGATCGGCGAGACGCCTTCGGCGGCCTATGAGAAGTTGATGCAGCTGCGCCCGAAGCTGCGCACCTCGCTGGAGACGTGCCGCGTGAGCGCGCTCGGCGACGAGGAAACTTTAGAAGTGGCGCGCCGCTGGGCACGCGCGCGCCGGACGATGGCAACTCAAGGCCACGACGCTCCGCCCGACGGCGACGCAGGCCGCGATGCAGCGGCGGCGGCGACCTGCATCTCCGAGCAGACCTTGCAGGAAGCCTTCCAACTCGCCAAACAATATCTCGCCGACAAGGCCGCGCCCGGCAACCTGCTCCTGTTGCTCGACTCGACCCATCGCCGCCTGTTGATCGAACGCGGCGCAACCAGCAGCGCGTCGAACCCGGTCGCGGCCACAGCGGGCGAAATGACGCTCGATGATCTGCTGGTTACGCTCTCGCAGTTAACGGGTCTGCCCGTGAGCATCCTCGACGACCGCGCGGGTCTCGACCTCGCAGACCTGCGCCGCTTCTTCGAGACGCGCGTGCTCGGCCAGCCCGAAGCGGTCGAATGTCTCGTCGAACGCGTGGCAATGATCAAGGCGGGCTTGACCGACCCGACGCGCCCGCAGGGCGTCTTCCTCTTTGTCGGCCCGACGGGCACGGGCAAGACCGAGATCGCAAAAACGCTCGCGGAGTTTCTCTTCGGTTCGCCCGAACGCATGATCCGCCTCGACATGAGCGAGTTTCAAACGCCCGAAACTCTCGACCGGATTCTGGGCGAGCAACGCGACACGGCGGAGAGCACCGCGCTCGTCAACTCGATTCGCAAACAGCCGTTCGCCGTCGTCCTGCTCGACGAGTTCGAGAAGGCGCACCCGCAGGTGTGGGACTTGTTCCTGCAAGTCTTCGACGACGGACGCCTCACAGACCGGCGCGGCAACACCGCCGACTTCCGCCACTGCGTCGTGATCATGACCTCGAACCTCGGCGCGACTTTGCCGCACGGCGCGAGCATCGGATTTTCGCAGGAGCAGGCGCAGTTTGCGGCGGGTGCGGTCGAGCGCGCCGTGATGCGCTCGTTCCGGCGCGAGTTCGTGAACCGTATTGATCGCGTGGTCGTCTTTCGTCCTCTGGGGCGCAGCATCATGCGCGATCTTTTGCGCAAGGAGTTGAACGACGTGCTCAGGCGGCGCGGATTGCGCACGCGCCAGTGGGCGGTCGAGTGGGACGAGTCGGCGATAGACTTCCTGTTGGAGAAGGGCTTCACGGCAGACCTCGGCGCGCGCCCGCTGAAGCGCGCCATCGAGCGTTATCTCCTGTCGCCGCTCGCGCTCACCATCGTCAACCACCAGTTTCCCGAAGGCGATCAATTCCTCTTCATACACGCGCGCGGCGGTCAGTCGCTCGACGTGGAATTCGTTGACCCTGACGCGCCGGAAACTTCCGCCGTGCAAGCCGAGGCCGCACCCGGCGAGGACGCGCCCGACGAAGAAGCGAGCGCGGACGAGCGCGAATTGAGGCTCGAATCAATCGTGCTCGACGCGCGCGGCACGCCCGCCGAGGTGCAGTTTCTGCGTGAGAAATTCGACGCGCTCGCGGATCAGGTTGAGGCCGACGAGTGGCAGGCGCGAAAAAACGGCGCGCTCCTCGAAACCTCCGCGCCTGGCTTCTGGGATTCGCCCGAACGCTTCAGCGTGCTCGGGCTGGCCGAGTACATGGATCGCATCGAGACCGGGCTGGACACCGCCGGTTCTCTGCTCAAACGCCTCGGCGGTTCGCAGAAGCCGCGCGACCGGCAGCACTTCCCCGCCGACCTCGTCGCGCGCCTCGCGCACCAACTCTACCTGCTCGACGCGGCCTGTCGCGGCCTCGCCGCCGGACACCCGCGCGACCTCTTCTTGCAGGTGCGCGCCAGTTGCGACGCGGGCGCGGACAACGCCCTGTGCAACGATTTCGCGCGCCGCATTGCCGGGATGTACCGCCGCTGGGCGGAGGCGCGGCGCATGCGCTTCGAGGTTTTGGAGGAAACCGCGGAAGCGTCTGCGGAGGCGTCGAAAGATGCCGCCGCTGCCTCCATCGGTGCGGCGAGCGCGACGCTGTCGCCTTATCAAATGACGGCGGCGATTTCCGGTTTCGCCGCCTACTCGCTCCTGCACGCCGAGACGGGGCTGCACGTACTGGAAACGCCGCAGGACGAAAAATCTTTCAACCGCGCGCGCGTCCACGTCCGCGTCGTCGCGCAGCCGGACGAACCCGCCGGGCGCGGAGCCGACGCCGTACGCAAACAGGCCGCGCACGTCCTCGCCGCAGACACGAACGGCGCGCAACAGCAGATCGTCCGCCGCTACCGCGAAGAACCCTCGCCGCTCGTGCGCGACAGCGTGCGCGGCTGGCGCACAGGCAAACTCGAACGCGTCCTCGAAGGCCACTTCGATCTGATGTTCTAGACCGGCGCGCCCGTGTCGCTGCTCTCGCCCGCGCGCGGCTCTCGGGTATAATGTCCTTCGTTACAGAAATCCATTTTTCTCCCGCTGCAAATCTTGTCCAGAACAAACGGAGTTGAGCCTATGAAGAGAGCCGTCGCTTTGGTGCTGTCGCTGTCATTTTTGCTGTCGCTGCCCGCAACAATCGTGCGCGCCGACGAAGGCATGTGGACTTTCGATAACCCGCCGCTGAAACAGTGGAAGGAGCGTTACAACTTCGAGCCGACCAAAGAGTGGCTCGACCACGTGCGCCTCGCCTCCGCGCGCTTGCAGGACGGCGGGAGCGGTTCGTTCGTCTCGCCGAACGGCCTCGTGATGACCAATCAACACGTCGCGGGCGGCCAACTCGCCAAGCTCTCGACCAAAGAGCGCGACCTCGTCAAAGACGGTTTCTACGCGCGCACGCACGCCGAAGAGTTGAAGTGTCCAGACCTTGAGATCAACGTGCTCGTCTCTTACGAAGACGTGACGGCGCGCGTGCAGGGCGCGGTCAAGGCGAATGCTTCGGACAGGGAAGCCAACGAGCAGCGCAGGGCTGCGATGGCCGCCATCGAGAAAGAGTCAACCGAACAGACCAAGCTCAAGAGCGACGTGGTGACGCTCTACAGCGGCGGCGAATACTGGGTTTACCGCTACAAAAAATATACGGACG
>DASPJG010000344.1:0-3244 GCA_035628755.1 Pyrinomonadaceae bacterium | reverse complement strand
CTTGAGCTTCGCCGCGCTCGTCGTCATTGGCGACGAATCCGGGCATGTCGGCTTCGGCAGCGGCAAGGCGCGCGAAGTGCCGCTCGCCATCAAGAAAGCCATCGAGTCGGCGAAGAAGAACCTGATCCGCGTGCCGCTCATCAACAACACGCTGCCGCACCAGTTGATCGGCAAGTACGGCGCGGGGCGCGTGATGATGAAACCGGCGTCGGAAGGCACGGGCGTCATTGCGGGCGGCGCGGTGCGCGCCATCATGCAGGCGGTCGGCGTCCACGACGTGCGCACCAAAGTGCTCGGCTCGACCAACCCGCACAACGTCGTGCGCGCGACCTTCGACGGGCTGCTGAATATGAAAGACCCGATGGAACTGGCG
The DNA here is from genome assembly GCA_035628755.1 of Pyrinomonadaceae bacterium. GTDB lineage: Bacteria > Acidobacteriota > Blastocatellia > Pyrinomonadales > Pyrinomonadaceae > JAIVJZ01. Next base: position 2,871 of record DASPJG010000344.1, on the reverse strand, counting down.
CGCCTGCGCGGCAAGCAGGTGGAAGAACTATAAAAACGTAAATGGTCAATCGTAAATCGTGAATAGATAAACCCCGTCTTTCACTGTTTGCGATTCACGATTCACGATTCACGAGGTTTAGAAATGGCAGAGCAGAATCAAGAACAGGCGAGCGGCGGCACGATTCGCATTCAATATTACCGGAGTTTCATCGCCTTCCCGAAGACGCAGAAAGAGATCGTGCGCAGCATCGGGCTGACGAAGATGAACCAGATCGTGGAGCGGCCAGACACGCCCTCCATGCGCGGCGTCGTCGCCAAAGTGCCGCACCTGTTGCGTATTGTTGAGTAGGGAGATCAGTAAATCGTCAAGCGTCAATAGATCAAAATCGGCTTCGCCCGCTTCGCTTTTTCTATTCACGATTGACGATTGACGATTCACGAGGTATTGAACATGGCTATTAGTCTTAATAATCTACACGCTCCGGCGGGTTCGACGCACAAGAAGAAGCGCGTCGGGCGCGGCCCCGGTTCGGGTCTCGGCAAGACGGCGGGGCGCGGCAATAAAGGTCAGAAATCGCGTTCGGGCTACTCGGCCAAAGTCGGGTTCGAGGGCGGCCAGATGCCCTTGCAGCGTCGCCTGCCGAAACGCGGTTTCACCAACATTTTCAAGAAGCAGTGGATCGAGGTCAGTCTCGCGTCGCTGGAAAAAAGCTTCGAGGCGAACGAGGAAGTGACGCCGGAGTTGATGCACGAGCGCGGCGTGATCGCCAAAGGCAAGCGCGACGTGGTGGTGCTCGGCACGGGCGAAGTCTCGAAAGCCCTGCGCGTCTCTGCGCACCGCTTCACGAAGAGCGCGCGTGAGAAGATCGAGTCGGCGGGCGGTGCGGTCACGGTGATCGAGAAACGTTCCGCCGCCGATGCCTCTGCGCCGCAGCAGTAATCAGGGCGGACGCCATCGCAGACGCCCCGCCTCTCTGCCGCCACGAGCAAATGACCAAAAGCCTGAAGACGCAGAGAGCGTGTGCGCTGAAAGATTTTAGCGTCTGCCCTGCGTCTTTAGCGTTCTTGAGAAAGCATTCCGGTCGTCGCTTGCAAACGCCTGCGCGTGGTTAAGTCGAAATTCGCCGGGCGCAATGACCGGCGAGGGCGGTTGGTCGCCTCGGCGGTTCTGATTTAAGCTAAGACCGTTCGCCGTCAGTTTAAGTCTCTCGAAAGAAGCACTCTTATGGAAAAGTTTTTCGCCGCTATCCGCAACATGTTTCAGGTGCCCGATCTGCGCAGGCGCATCGCCTTCACGCTCGGCCTGCTGGCGGTCTACCGCCTCGGCGCGCACGTCACCGCGCCCGGCATCAATAAAGATCAACTCGCGCGCGTCTGGAGCGACGTGGGCAACACGCTGCTCGGCGTGCTCGATCTGTTTTCCGGCGGAAACTTCCAGACTATTTCGGTCTTCGCACTCGGCGTCACGCCCTACATCACCGCCTCGATCATCCTGCAACTGATGACCACGGTCTTCTCGCAGTTGAAGAAATTGCAGGAGGAGGGCGAGGCCGGACGACAAAAGATCAACCAGTACACGCGCTACCTGACCGTGGTGCTCGCGTGTTTCCAGACTTCCATCGTCGCGCGCTGGCTGCAAGCTAACGGTGTCGGCGAACCCGGCTGGGGCTTCCTGATCACAACCGTCATCACGCTCACGACCGGCACGATCTTCGTGATGTGGCTCGGCGAACAGATCACGGAGCGCGGCATCGGCAACGGCATCTCGCTCCTGATCTTCGCGGGCATCGTCATCGGGTTGCCGAGCGGGCTGGGTCAGGTGGCGACGCGCCTGCGCAGCGGCGTCGCGATGGAAGTGATCGGCGTGCTCGCGCTCTGCGTCGTGCTCGTGTTGCTCATCGCCTTCATCGTCTTCGTCGAGCAGGCGCGGCGCAAAGTTCCCATCAGCTACGCCAAGCGGCACGTCGGGCGGCAGCTTGTCAGCGGGCAGCAGACGGTGATGCCCCTCAAGATCAACATGGCGGGCGTCATCCCGGTCATCTTCGCATCTTCGATGCTGGCCTTCCCACAGACGATCTTGCAGTTCATCCAGTACGACCCGGCAAGCCCCGATTCCTGGCGCAGCCGCGTCCACCTGTTTTTCCAGTCGTTCCACGGCGGCGACCCCTATTACGAACTCTTTTTCCTGTCGCTCATCGTCATCTTCACCTTCTTCTACATCACGATCATCTTCAACGTGGAAGAGGTGGCCGACAATTTGCGCAAGCACGGCGGTTTCATCCCCGGCATCCGACCCGGCAGAAACACCGCTGAATTCCTGAACACGATTTTGACGCGCCTGACCACCGTCGGCGCGATCTACCTCGCGCTCGTCTCGCTCGCGCCGCAGATCATGCTCAGCGGGTTCAACGTCGGGCGTCTGCCCTTCGTCGGCGGGCGTTTGGAAGACTTCTTCAGCAACACGCCGGGTCTGAGTTGGGTTCCGAGCGGCATGGGTTATCAATTTTACTTCGGCGGCACGTCGCTGCTGATCCTCGTCGGCGTCGCGATGGACACCGTGGCGCAGGTCGAAGCGCAACTCGTCATGCGCAACTATGAAGGCTTCCTCGGATCGGGAGGCCGCCTGCGCGGACGCAGAAGCTGAAAACACAGAGGCCGGAGGTTAGAGATCAGCTAAACACTGGTTCTTACCCGGCCTCTCACCGCTGACCTTTAATTATGGCAAAGATCGTCGTCTTAATGGGTGCGCCGGGCGCGGGCAAGGGGACGCAGGCGCGTCTGCTGCAAGAGCGTCTCGGCTTGCCGCAGATTTCGACGGGCGACATGTTTCGCGAGCTTGCCAAAGCAGAGACGCCGCTGGCCGCCGAGGTGCGCGCCGTGCAGGCTTCGG
>DASPJG010000343.1:0-7354 GCA_035628755.1 Pyrinomonadaceae bacterium | reverse complement strand
GGCAGATCGTAGACGTTCGAGCAGACGAAGTCGGCGGGAATGTTCACCTCCGAGGCGAGCGCGCGGGCGAAGGTGATCGCCTCGTCGGAGAAGTCTGCGCCGACGACTTGCGCGCCGAGCCGCGCCCACGAGAGCGTGTCCATGCCGAAGTGGCATTGCAGGTGGAGGAGCGACTTGCCCGCCACGTCGCCGACCTCAGCGAGTTCCAGCGGCTCCAAAGAAGACTTGCCCGCTTTGAAACCCTCGACATCGTAGAAGCGCGAGCGTTTGTGCAGCCGTGTCCAGCCGTTCCAGAGCGAGCGGTTGTTTTCCAGAAATTCGTTCATGTCTAGTGGTGTCCGGCGAAGGGGCAGCCCCCCGACGCGCCGTGTTTCGTGTCGAGATAGGTGCGCGCTTCCCAGAGTTCGGGGAAGAAGCGTTGGTCGAGCGTGGTGCGCAGGTAGCCGACGCCCTCCGAGCCGCCTGTGCCGCGTTTCGTCCCGACCATGCGCTCGACCATCTTGACGTGGTGCGAACGCCACAGCGAGAAATATTCGTCGTGCGCGATGAGCATTTCGGCCAGCCCGAACTCTTCCGGGCGTTGCTCGAAATGCGTGAGCACTTCGAGGACGGCACGCGTGCGCGCGTGGTAGCGGCGCGCGCGTTCTTCTTCTGTCGTCGCCGCAGCGTCGTCGTCGGCGGCGGGAGCATCGAGGCCGCGACGGCGCAGGAGCGCGTAAAAGGCGTCGGCAAGCGTCGGGGCATCAAAGCGCGCGAGCAGGCGTGCGTGCGCAAAGTCGTCCGCGCGAAAATTGTCGAGCGTGCGCCGGTCTTTGAGGCCGGAGGCGAATTCGATCTCGCGAAACTGCATGGACTGAAATCCGCTCGCGGGGTTGAGTTCGTCGCGGAAGCCTAGAAAGCTGATCGGCGTCATCGTCTCAAGGATGTGAATCTGGTTGACGAGCACCTTCTCGATTTCGACCACCCGCGCGAGCGCGCGCGCCGCGACGAACGGGCGATCCTCGTTCATCAAAGCGATGCTCGCATCAATTTCATGGAGTACCTGTTTGAACCAGAGTTCGTAAGTCTGGTGGATGGTGATGAACAAAAGTTCATCGTGATGCGCCGGGTCGGAGAGGCACTCCTGCAAGGCGATCAAATCAGCCACGCGTAAGTATTTGTTGTATGAGAGCGGCGCGTTCTCGCCGTAGGGTTTAGACATAATGATGAGTGCCGGGCGCGCTCCGCGCGTTTAGTGCGAGAGCAAGCGTTGCGACTCGCTCTGGGTCAACGCCCAGATGGTGTAGATGCCGACGACCGTGCCGAGAGGAAAGTTGAGTATGTTCAGCGCGCCGAGGATGATGGCGAGCACGCGCGACCATGACTTGCGTTTGAGCAAGCCCCAACCGGCGATGATGCTCGGAACAGAGAGGACAGCGACGATCACGGCGACGAACAGGCCGATGCCCGAAAGGAGCGCGGCGGTCTGCGCGTCGCCCGCAATCACGCCGCTTCCGCCCATGACGAGCAGGATGAAGACGGCGGCCAGAAGTCCCAGCCCGCCGAAGATGATGTAGAGCCAGCCGAGGATGGTTAGGTGTTGCTGCACGATTAAGACCTCGTCAAAATAGTAAGTTGATGGAACTGCGAATTGATCTATCGCCCGCGTCGCTCGGCTTTTAATATGCTGCGCCCGTCGTTTCGTGCGCTTCGTAGGCGCGCGTGTCGATGATGCGGCGCATCTCCCGGATGACGATGTCGAGTTCTTCGTCCTTCGTGTAGAAGTGCGGCGAGATGCGGATGCCTGCGCCGGGACGGAAGTCCACGATGATCTCGCGGCGGATGAGTTCGCGCGTGACGGCGGCGGCGTGTTCGACGTTGACGGCGACAGTCCCGCCGCGCTGCGCGGCGTCGCGCGGAGTGGTGACCTTGAAGCCCGCCGCTTCGGCGATCTCTATGAGCTTGGTTGTCTGCCGCACGCTCTTGGCGCGAATCTGCTCGACGCCGATCCGGTTGATGATTTCATAACCGCCGCGCGCCGCATAGAGCGCGGGGATGGCGGGCGAGCCATGCAGGAAGCGCGCGACCCGCGGCGCATAAGTCATGTCGCCCTCGAAGGCGAAGGGCGACTCGTGCGCCATCCAGCCCGTGACTTTGGGCTTGAGTTCGGTGTGCAGGCGCGGGTGGACGTAGAGATAGCCCGCGCCGGGGCCGCCGCAGAGCCACTTGACCGAGCCGCCCGTGCAGAAGTCCACGTCGAGGTCTGTGACGGAGAAGGGAACCGTCCCCGCCGATTGGTAAGTGTCGAGGACGACGAGCGCGCCGACTTCATGCGCGCGTTCGGTGATGGCGCGCGCGTCTTGCAGAAACGCGCTCTTGAAGAGGACGTGCGAGATGGGGACGAGAAGCGTCTCCTCGTCAATCGCGGCGAGCATGCGTTCGAGCGGGGCGGTCATCCCGTCGTCCGACGGCACGCGCTCGACGCGGAAACGCCCTTCGCGCGCGTGCGCCTCGTAGACGTACATGACGGAGGGGAATTCGAGTTCGGAATAGACGATCTTGTTGCGCCGCGCGTCCGGCTCGAAGCAGGAGAGAATGAGCGACTGGCAGATTGAGACGTTCTGGTGCATGACCACGGTGGAGGGCGGCGCGCCGATGATCCGCGCCACCTCGTCGCCGACCGTGAGCGGCATCTCCCACCAGCCCTCGCCCCACGCGCGCACGCCGCGCGTCGCCCACATTTCGGCGTAAGCCTGTAGGTTGTCGAAAGTTGTGCGGGGCATCGCGCCGAGGCTGTGCGAGATCAGATAAGTCGTCTTATCCAGAATCGGAAACTCCGCGCGCCATTTGAGCAACTCGTCAGTCAAACCTGTGATTCCTCCTGCATGCGGATAATGATATGCGCCGCGACGCTCCAACGTCTAGCGCGTCGGCGTGTTTCCGCGCGCTCGCCGGAAACTGCTACACTGCCTGCCTGAGATTCGACATGACATGGCATCCCGCAAACCCGATCCGGCACGCGATCCCGGAGACCCGCTGGCCGACCCGCGCCGAGGCCGAAGACTCGCTCCTGTTCCAGCCGATCCAAATTAACTCGATCACGCTCGAACAGCGGACGTGGGTTCCGGCGATGGTGCCGTGGCGCGCGACCGCCGACGGTTTTGTGACGCGCGAAAATCTGGAATGGTACGGGCGGTTTGCCAAAGGGCGACCGGGGGCAATCGTGGTCGAAGCGACGGGCGTGCGCGACATTCCTTCGGGGCCGCTCCTGCGCATCGGCCACGACCGCTTTCTGCCCGGCCTCCGCGAACTCGTGGAAACCGTCCGCCGCGAGAGCGACGGCCACACGCGCCTGTTCATCCAGATCATAGATTTCCTCTCCGTCAAACGTCGCCCCGAACGCACGAAATACTTCACGCGCTTTTTGCAGTTGCACGAACGCCACCGACGCGCGCTCGTCGCGGCGACCGGCGATGAAGGCTGGCTCGTCGCTTCCGATGAAGCCGTGCGCGCGTTTCTCGCGGGCGCGCCCGTCGAGTTGGGCGAGAAAGTTTTGGACGGGCGCGAACTCGAATCGCTCACGCGCGGCTACCGCGAGCGCGTCACGGACACGCACCTCGCCCACATCGAAGAGTTGCCGCGCGTGCTGCCCGGCATCTTCGCCGACGCGGCAGGACGCGCGCGCGAGGCCGGTTTCGACGGCGTCGAACTCCACTACGCGCACGCCTACACGATGGCCTCTTTCCTCTCCGCGCTCAACACGCGCGCCGACGGCTACGGCGGCTCGCGCGAGTCGCGCGTGCGCTTGCCGCTGGAAGTTTACAGGGCGGTGCGCGAGCGCGTCGGGGATGATTACGCGGTCGGCGTGCGCTTCCTCGGCGACGAAGTGATCGCGGGCGGCAGCCGTCTCGAAGACGCGGTCTATTTCGCGGGAGAGTTTGCGCGGGCGGGCTTCGACTTTCTCTCGCTCTCGAAGGGCGGGAAGTTTGAGGACGCGGCGCAGCCGAAGGTCGGTCAGGCCGTCTACCCGTACACGGGCGAGAGCGGCTACGAATGTATGCCGACGGTTCGTTCGGACGAGCGCGGCCCCTTCGGTCGCAACGTGCCGCTCGCCGCCGCCGTCAAGCGTGCGATTAATGAGCTGGGATTCCGCACGCCCGTTGTTGCCGCCGGGGGCATCGCCACCTTCGAGCAGGCCGAAGAAATTTTGCGGCGCAACGATGCCGACATCGTCGGCGCGGCGCGCCAGACGCTCGCCGACCCCGACTGGTTTCTCAAAGCCCGGCTCGGTCGCGGCGCGGAGGTGCGCCGCTGCACTTACACGAACTACTGCGAGGGCTTAGACCAGTCGCACAAACAGGTGACCTGCAAACTCTGGGATCGCGTGCAACTCGACGAGCCGAACCTCTCTCTCAGCCACGATGGCCGACGCCGCTTGCTCCCGCCCGGCTGGCAGGAGTAAACCGGAACACGAATGCAACGAAAGCGGGCGTGCTTATTAGCATGCCCGCTTTCGTTATAGCAGCGTCGCTTACACCATCAGCGCGCCCGCTATCGGCGAAAGCAGCCCGCGCACGACGACGCACATTTAATCGCCGGGGCGGGGTTTCTCCTCTCCCGCCGGTTTCTCATCCGCGCCCGGTTGCCTTATCTCGTCGCGGCATCGTAAGCCGCGATGAAGGCCGGGTCGCGCCGCCGCAAATTTTCGTAATCAATCTTCTTGCTACGCGTCATCAACGAATAGGCGAAGGGCAGGGGCGCAAGGTGCATGTAGTCGCGCGCGTGCTCGAACCAGACGAGGCTTTCATAGGCGGCCTGTTGATACTCTTCGATGACGGGCTTGCGCACCCGCTCGAATTCCGCGAGCGCACCGGCCACGCTGCCGCCCGCGGCGAAACAACGATAGAGCGCGATTGAGTCTTCGAGGGCGAGCTTCGTGCCCGACCCGATGGAGAAGTGCGCCGTGTGCAGCGCGTCGCCGAGCAGCACGACGTTTTCGTGAGACCAGCGTTTGTTCTTCACCAGCAGGAAATTGATCCACTTCGAGTTGTTCGACAACAGGGCGTGCCCGCCGAGGTCTCTCCCGAACACCTCGCCGAGATACGAACGCGTCGCTTCGTCAGTCATCCCCTCGAATCCCGCGCGCGCCCACGTCTCCGGGTCGCACTCGACGATAAAGGTGCTCGTCGCGGCGTCGAACTTGTAGGAGTGCGCGGCGAAGACCCCGGCTTCGGACTCGCGGAAGGTGAGCGTCAGGCCGTGGAAGAGTTGATGCGTGCCGTACCAGATATACTTGTTGTGGCGCACGCCGAGCGACGGCTCGAACGCCTCCCGGAAACGCTCGCGCACCGTGCTGTTCACGCCGTCCGCGCCGACGATCAGATCATAACCGGCAAACTCGTCGAGGTTCGACACCTCCGCGCGGAAGCGCAGGTCGACGCCGAGCGCGCGGCAACGCTCCTGCAAGATGTTCAGCAACTTGAGGCGCGCGATGCCGGAAAACTTGTTGCCGCGAATCGTGACGCGCTCGTCGCGGTGCACCACGTCCACGTTGTCCCAAGTTGCGAAGCTTCGCGTGATCTCCGCATAAGTCTCTTCGTCCGTGTCGCGCAAGTACGAGAGCGTCTTGTCAGAGAAGACCACGCCCCACCCGAACGTGTCGCCGGGCGCGTTGCGTTCCAACACGGTGATCTCGTGCGCCGGGTCGTGCTTCTTCATCAAAAGCGCGAAGTACAACCCGGCGGGGCCGCCGCCGATGCAGACGATTTTCATAGCTTGTCAGTGGTCAGTTGCCCGTAGTCAGTGGTCAGTTGTTCTTTGTCCGTTCCGGCTGATCAATTCCATCTTTAGCGGGTTGCATCGCGGGCACATGCGACGGACAACTGACCACGGACTACTAGCACTATTCCTTCAACAGTTCTCTGGCAATCACCAACTTCTGAATCTCGGACGTGCCTTCGTAGATGCGCAGGGCGCGGATGTCTCGGTAGAGGCGTTCGATGATGTGGCCGTGAACCAGCCCCGCGCCGCCGTGAATCTGGAGGGCTTGATCGATGATGCGCTGCGCGGCTTCGGTGGCGTAGAGCTTGGCGGTGCTGGCGGCGCGCGCGAGCGTGGGGGCGTATGAGTCGTCCGCGCCGTAGGTGTCGCGGAGATAGGCGGCGCGATAGACAAGCAGGCGCGCGGCGTCGAGTTCGACGGACATGTCGGCGAGTTTCTCTTGAATCAACTGGTGCGCGGCGAGCGCGTGGCCGAACTGCTTGCGCCGTTTGGCGTAGGCCACGGCTTCGTCGAGCGCGCGCCGCGCCATGCCGCAGGCCGCCGCGCCGACCGACGCGCGAAACGTGCCGAGCGTTTGCATCGCGAGGCCGAAGCCCTCGCCCTCCGCCCCGACGCGATCCTCCGCGGGCACGCGTAAGCCATCAAACTCGATCTCGCCAATCGGGTGCGGCGAGATAAGACGGGTGCGCTCGCGCACGGCGAAACCGTTCATGCGCGCGCCGACGACAAAGGCGGAAATCTCCGCGCGCCCGTCGTCGCGGCTGCCCGTGCGCGCGAAGACCGTGTAGAAGTCTGCGATGCCTGCGTTGGAGATGAAACGCTTGCGCCCGTCGAGCACGTAACCGTCGCCGTCGCGCCGCGCGGTGGTTTGAATGGCGGACACGTCAGAACCGGCTTCCGGTTCGGTCAGGGCGAAGGCGGCGACGGCACGCCCGTCGGCGGCGCGCGCCAGCCAGAAGTCGCGCACGTGTTCGGGCGCGGCGAGGCTGATGGCGTGCGTGCCCAAGCCCTGCATCACGAAGGCGAGATCGGCCAGCGGCGACGAGTAAGACAGTTCCTCGCGGATCAGGCAGAGCGCGCGCACGTCGAACTGTGCGTTTGGCCGCGCCACGGCGTAGCGCAGCAGTTCGCCCTGCGCCAGCAGCCCGACCAACTGGCGAAACCGCTCGTCGGCTTTTCCCTGATCCGCCTCGTCCTCGTCCTCGTCGGCGCGCGGCTCCACCTCACGCCACACGAAACTGGCGACACTGGCCGCGAGCCGCAAATGCTCGGCGGTGAAAAACGGCGTCTCTTCGATAAAGCGATCCATAGGCGAATCGTAAATCGTGAATCGTGAATCGTAAATAGAAAGAACAGCTTTTCTCTATTCGCGATTTACGATTCACGATTCACTGCTTACTTTTTGAATACCGGTTCGCGCTTCGCGTTAAAAGCTTCGTGGGCTTCGCGGAAGTCGGGATGTTGCATGCAGACGGATTGCGCTTGCGCCTCCCATTCAAGCGCGGTGTAGAGGTCTACGTGCATCTCGCGGTTGAGCATCTCTTTGGTCATGGCGAGCGCGAAGGATGGCCCGCCCGCGAGTCGTGTGGCGAGC
>DASPJG010000342.1:0-5165 GCA_035628755.1 Pyrinomonadaceae bacterium | reverse complement strand
GCGTCTGGGGCGAGTTGGAAAAGCTGCTCCTCGCCGCCGCGCGGCCTTCGGTCGGCTTCCGCTGGCTGGCGAAGTTGAACGCCACGCCGCAACTCTTTCCCGAAATTCAAGCCCTCTCCGGCGTGCCGCAGGAACACGACTGGCATCCCGAAGGAGACGTTGACGTGCACACCTGGCTCACGCTCGACCGCGCGCGGGAGTTGATTGACGATCTGCCTTACGCGAAACGCGTGACGGTGATGCTGGCCGCGCTGTGTCACGACTTCGGGAAGCCCGCGACGACGGAATTCGTGGAAGGGCGCATCCGCTCGCGCGGGCACGACGAGGCGGGCGTCGCTCCGGCGAATGCGTTTCTCGACCGTTTGAAAATCTACACGCTCGACGGCTACGACGTGCGCGCGCAGGTGTCCGAGTTGGTGCGCGCGCATTTGAAGCCGGGCGAGTTTTACCAGAAGCGCGAGGAAGTGTCGGAGGGGGCGTTTCGCCGTCTCGCGCGCCGGTGCGAACTCGAACTGCTGTACCGCGTGGCGCGGGCTGACACTCTGGGGCGCAACGCCGATTGGGTTCCGCGCGAGTGTTGGTTCGACGCCGTGCCGCAGGAGTGGTTCATCGCGCGGGCGCGCGAGTTGGCCGTGGAGACGCAGCCGCCCGCGCCCCTGCTGATGGGGCGGCATCTCCTTGCCATGGGGCTTGCGCCCTCGCCGCGCATCGGCGAACTCACGCGCGCCGTCTACGAGATGCAACTGGACGGGCGCGTCCGCACGCTCGAAGAAGCGGAGGCGGCGGCGCGGGAGTTGATCGAGATGGAGCGCGCGGAGTGAATTTCAATTCGACCCGGTTCGCGCCCCGCACTCAGTCCCACTCCGCGCACTTCAACCCGACGACATACGCGCCGAGTTCTTTGATTGCCCGCGTCGTATCATTGAAGGCATGCGTGAGCGCGGCTCGCCCGGCCAGAAACCTTTCGTCCAACACGTTCTTGTCGTCCGAGGGCGTGTGCGGCGTCAGTCCGCAGATCAACTCGATCAAAGCGTCGAGGCTTTCGCTGTCCTCGCGCCTCGTGATCAAATCAACCAACTCACAAGCCCTCTCGCGCGTGACTGGTAGGGTAGACCAATGCCTGATGGGTTCATCGAAACTCGGCTCTCGCCGGGCGTGCGGCGTGCGCGTGCTATTATCTTTTCGCATCAGTATCTCCTTAGACGGTTGTTACTGGTGTAGAGGGCTTACCGAGACCACGAATCTCCGGTAAGTCCTCGCCTTTTAGTTTGCTTCGTAGGGAAAATGCTAACGCATTTGTAAATAATAATCAAGAAGTATCTTTACACTTGCGTAAGTATTTTCCGCGCCGGTAAGATTTGCAGCATGGATAACTTACTTACAACTGAGGAGGCGGCGGAGCGGTTAGGCGTGACGCCTGCGCGCGTCCGTCAGTTGATATTGAGCGGGCAGCTACCAGCGAGGAAGTTTGCAAAGGTCAACATGATTAATGCGCGAGACTTGGAACTCGTTAAAAATCGCCCCAAAGTAGGCCGCCCGCGCAAAGCGCAAAGTGAGAAAGTGTCGAAGCGGGCGGCTAACAAAGGCGGCAAGAAGCTGTCTGAAAAGTAAAGCTCCGCCCGAAGGGCAACTGGTAATAGACCGGCCATTTATCGCTGTGTATAATGATCGCCTCTTTTACATCAAGTCCCGGCAGAGACGATTGAAATCAGGCGGCTTCAATCGTCCCTGTCAGGGCTTTTTTGCACGCTCTGAGAATTAAACACGCGCGAGGTGCGGGCGCGCGGGCATCTGTCCTTAAACGGACATACGAGCAGCTTTTGTTATGGCATGATTGCCGGGTATCATAGAGAGATTCAGGATATGAGCACAGAGACGAGGAATCAACCCACCATTTTTCTGGTCGAAGAAGACGACGACACGCGCCCCATCCTGAAGCGTAACCTGCGAAGCTATGGTTACCGCGTATTGCTCGCGCTGGACGAAGAAGATGCGCTGGAACGGGTCGGCGATGGCCTGCTCAAAGCCGACCTGCTGCTGGTTAATCTGGTCGGCAGGACGACCGATGAGGTTTTGCAAATCGGGCGGCGAATTCGTGAACACGCAAAGTACAACGGCCACACGCCGCTCGTCGTGATAGCCGAAAAGTATGGTATGGACGTGGAAGGCACGGACGTGAATGTCAGCGGCAACGATTGGGTGACGTATCTCGAAGAACCGGGGCAGTTGAAAAACCTGCTCCATCGTCTCACGTCGAAGCCCGCGGGCGAATAGACAATTCGCCCGGTAGGTCATCCGGTCGCGCCCGGATTGTACGCGCCGTCGGATTGACTTGCGGTTTTGTAGTTCAACAAGGAAGTAGCTGATGACTGGACATACCCCCGCGCCAACCGACAACCAACTGCTGGCGCACCTGCCCGGCGAAGAACGGGAACTCCTGCGCCCGCACATGGAGCAGGTGCGCCTCTCGCACGGCGATACGATCATCGAGCCGCACGTTCCCATCAAGGACATCTATTTTCCGCTCAACTGCCTGCTCTCTATGGTGACGACGATGGAAGACGGTTCGACCGTCGAATCCGGCTCTATCGGGCGCGAAGGAATGGCGGGCGTGCCCGTCCTGCTCGACGCCTCGGAGACCACGATGCCGACCTTCGTGCAAATCCCCGGCGAGGCCATCCGCATCAAAGCCGCGACCGTCAAACAGATGTACGACCGGGGCAGCGCGTTTAAGACATTACTCAACCGCTACATTCACACGGTTATCGTCGTCAGTTCGCAATCGGTGGCCTGCAACCGCGTGCACAATATCGAAGCGCGCCTCGCCCGCTGGCTGTTGATGAGCAGCGACGGCGTCGGCTCGGACGAAGTGAACCTGACGCACGAATACCTCGCCGTGATGCTCGGCGTGCGCCGCGCCGGGGTCAGCGAGGCCGCCGCCAAACTTCAGGAGAAAGACCTGATCCGCTACAACCGCGGGAACGTCTTGATTCTGGATCGAGAGAGTTTGCAAGCCTACGCGTGCGAGTGCTATCACGTCGTGCGAGAGGAATACGAACGCCTGTTCAGTTAAATATTCGCGCGCCGCCCGCCCGTCCAACCCGCCGCCTCGACCTTGCGCCGACGCAACCCCCGCCTGCCTGCCCGCCCGACTTTTATGCGCGCCCGCCCGTGGTGTAAGATGCCTTTTAATTTCGCGCCCGTTCGTCATGAATAAACCGCAAACGCAGACCGTTCGCTATTCCCGCCCTCGCGCGTGCGCGTCTCGACTCGATCTCAATTTTAAGGAAACCTACAGATGATAGATTTTGAACTGACGGAAGATCACAAGTCCATCCGCAACACCGTGCGCGAGTTTGCGCAGCGCGAGGTAGCCCCGCGCATCAAAGAGCTCGACGAGCAGCAACGCTTCGACCGCTCCATCCTCGACAAGATGGCGGAGTTGAACCTGCTCGGAGTCTGCATCCCCGAAGAGTACGGCGGCGCGGGCTTCGACTACATCGCGCTCGGTCTGGTGTGCGAGGAACTCGAAGCCGTGGACACTTTCATGCGCGTCATCATGTCCGTCCACACGGGCCTGAACTCGCTCACGCTCTACGCGTGGGGCACGGAGGAGCAGAAGCGCAAGTATCTCGTGCCGCAGGCGAAGGGCGAGAAGATCGCGACCTACGGCCTGACCGAACCGGGCGCGGGGTCTGACGTGGTGGGCGGGCGTTCGACGGCGCGGCGCGAGGGCGACGAGTGGGTCTTGAACGGCGAGAAGATGTGGATCAGTCTCGCGGGCGACGTGGCCGACAACTTCCTCTTCTTCTGCTGGACGGACGAAGAGAAGCGCAGGAAACGCGACCACCGGGGAATGAGTTGCTTCATCGTCGAACGCTCGATGAAAGGTTTCTCCTCGGGCACGATCCACGGCAAGATGGGCATCCGTGCGGGCAACACCGGCTACTTCAACCTGAACGACGTGCGCGTGCCCGCCGAGAATCTGGTGGGCGAAGAGGGCGAGGGCTTCAAGATCGCTATGTTCGCGCTTGAGCAGGGGCGTTACACCGTCGCTTCGGGCGCGACGGGCATCATCCGCGCCTCGCGCGACGCTTCCATCGCCTACGCCAACACGCGCGAAACCTTCGGCACGAAGATCGCCAACCACCAACTCGTCAAACAGAAGATCGCCGAGATGGAAGCCGACTACCAGATGTCGCACCTGCTCTGGCTGCGCGCGGGCTACCTCAAGAACGAGGGCAGGCCGAACGCCAAAGAGACGAGCCTCGCCAAGTGGCAGGCGACCGTCAGGAGCGAGAAAGCGGCCTCGATGGCGATAGAAGTCCACGGCGCGAACGGCTTCTCGAACGACTACCCCGTCGAGCGTTACCTGCGCAACTGCAAGGCCGCGATCATCTACGAGGGCACGCGCGACATCCACACGCTGATGCAGGCCGACTGGGCTCTGGGCTTGAAGCAGGAAAAGGCGGCGCGCAAGACTCTGCCGCCCTACCGCCCCGCCGACGCGCGCGGAGCGGTCGCCGCCGATTAACGAAACGCCCGAACCAAACAGCCGAATGCGGGGCTTGCGGTCAACTTGATCGCAAGCCCCGCATCTTTTTCCCGCTCGGGCGTCGTGTGCCGTCAACACAAGAGTCTATAAATTCTGCGCCCTCTCTGTTAGTATGGCGGCGCATTTCTGGAGTGGCGCGAGCGATGCGTTCTGCTTTCGACGGCTCGCCGCCAATCATCATTTAAGATCGGGAGACAAAAAGGGCATGGGCTATGAAATACAGACTGAGCATCTGTCGTTAGACTTCTTGCGCGTGTGCGAGGCGGCGGCAATTGAGGCCGCGAAGACGATGGGGCAGGGCGACCGCAAGTATTCCGATCACGTTGCGGTTGAGGCGATGCGCACGGTGATGGACACCGTGCCGATGCTCGGTCGAATAGTGATCGGCGAGGGCGAGCGCGACGAAGCCCCCATGCTCTACATCGGCGAGGAGGTGGGCGAGGGCGTCCACGTCCTGAAGGAGAAAGGCGAGCAGTGCGACGAGATTTATCCCGAAGTTGACATCGCCGTTGACCCGCTCGAAGGAACGAACCTCTGCGCGCTCGGCGCAAACAACGCCATCGCCGTGCTCGCCGCCTCCGAACGCGGCGGGCTCCTGAACGCCCCCGAC
>DASPJG010000341.1:0-3120 GCA_035628755.1 Pyrinomonadaceae bacterium | reverse complement strand
TTCCTCGTTCTCACGCCCGAGCGCGTCGTCAATGATCTGCGTCTGGCCGAGCGCGGGCGCGAGTTCGGTGAGCATCGCGTCGGCCTCTTCGCGCCAGCCCGAACGCTTGTGCTCTTTGATCAGGCGTTTGAGAGCCTTCGCCGCCTCTTTCGTGTTGCCCTGTCGCTTGAGGGCGTAGGCGTACCAGTAGAGCGCGGCGTCCACATCGTTGTCGCGCGGGTAGGTGTTGATGAAACTGCGGAACGTCTCGGCGGCCTTCGCCCACTCCTCCGTCTCTATCAAATCACGCCCCACGCGAAACAACTTCATTGAGGGACTGTTGCCCGTCTGCACGAAGCGGTTGAGCTTGGCGAGGTCCTGGTTCGCGCCGCGCGCGACGGAGGCTTGCGTGAGCAGGGCGACGGAGGCGGCGGCGAACATGACGGCGGCGAGCGCGAGAGCGACGCCCTTCGTCGTCGTCGTGCGCCTCTTCGGGAGACGACGCGGGCGGCGCGCGTTTGAGTTGAGTGAGTGTGACATGATGTTGTTTTGAGTCCTCTGTTTAATAAGAGCGCGCGGAGGCGGATTCGACCACGCTGATTTGGAGCATGGCGACGAGGTTCTTCCGGCGCATGCGTTCGTTAATTTCTCTCACGTCCGAGGGCGCGGGACGTTCGGGCAAATTGGCGATGTCGATCAGGATCGGCTCAAGACTGTCGAGCAGGGATTCGACGGGCAGGTTGCCCCGGCTCGCCGCCTCGCGCCGGAGCACGATGTTCTCGTAGAGCAATCTTCTGGAACGCTGTTTCTCGTAGGCGAGATCAGACGAGGCGCGGCGTCCGGCATCGGCGGGGCGCGCGTTGCGAAACGAACGCAGGAGCAACTGCGCCTGTTCAAAGTGGCGCGCGGTCTTCGATTCTCCCGCCGCGCTCGCGCTTTCCGTAGTGCGCCGCGCCGCAGCGTCGTCGCCGCCAGCCGTGCCCGTGATGCCGTCAACGGCCTCGACATCATTTCCAGCCACCTCAGCGACGGGCGCAGCGACTTGCCGCCGGTTGAGATTCAGCGTCGGTGTTGTCGTCGGCGGCGACGCCTGCAAAACTCTCGCGCCCGCGCTCTCCTCCGCGCGCCGCCTGTTCACGTTCGCGCGTGCCCCGCGCGCCGCGTTGACACTCGCGCGCTCCGGCAACTCTTCTCCCGCCGCACGCCTTTGCTCGTTCGCGTCGGCCTTCCGCTCGCCGTTGTTCGCTTTAGTCGCGCTCGCCGTCAAGTCATCCGTCGCCTGTATCTGTGCGTTCGGAGTCGGGGCGGGCGAACCTTGATTACTGTTCGCGGCGGGTGCGGGCATCGGCTCATTCGACGCGACATCCACGGGAGCGCGACGCGAACTCGTCAGAGAGACGACGCCGAGCGCGACGCCGAACGCGAGCAACAACAGCGCGGCCAGCGCGGCGGGGCTCAGGCGCGGCATGCCGAACACGCCCGCGCTCTCGCGGCGGCGTCGTGGCGGCGTCGCGCCCGCCCTTTCATGTTCGAGTCCGGTTGCGCCGTTCGCGCCCGCCGCGAGGATGCGTTTGAGCGCGCGCTGGCGTGCGAAGGCGTCGAGTTCGAGCGGGTAGTCAGCGAGTTGGCGGCGCAACAGTAGAAAGTCTTCGCGCGCCGATTGGCAGTCGTCGCAGAGGTCGAGGTGTCGCTCCAACTCTTGCGCTTCCGCTCGCGGCAGTTCGCCGTCGATCAGGAGCGAGACTTTTTGTGTCCGGTCGCATTTCATAGTTGTTACCGCTTGAGAGTTCCGCGCACGCCGCTTCACCCGGCGGCCTTCTCGCGCGCCAGCGCGTGCTGCCGTTTGCCCCAACGCTCGCGCAAGGCCGTGCGCGCGCGGAAGAGATCAACTTTAACTTTGCTCTCGGAGACACCGAGCACTCCCGCGATCTCGTTGTAGCTCAACTCTTCCTGCTCGCGCAGAAGCAGGGCGGCGCGCTGTTGTTCGGGGAGCGTCCTGAGCATGTCCGCCAGCAGACCTTTGCGCTCGGCCATCTCGAATTCCTCTTCCGGCGTCGGCACATGTGTGCGGAAAACGTCGGCCACGCGTCCTAAGAGACGGTGGCGCGTGCTTCGCTTGTTCAACTCGTTGAGGGCGAAGTTGCGCGCCACGCGGTAAAGCCAGAAACGCGCCTCGCCCGCCGGCAAACTGCGCAGACCTTTGTGGTGCAACTGCAAGAAGCTGTCCTGCGCGATCTCCTGCGCGATGCCGCTCGCGCCGCGCCCTCCCAGCAAGCACTCAAGAAAACGGCACAGGCTTGGGTAGAACTCGTGGAACATGACCGCAAACTCGTCTTCTTCGCTCGCCATAGAAACACTGTACGCCCACTAAAACAGGCGTGAACGGGAAAAGTTACAAATATTTTTCGCAGGCTGGCGTGGCGGCGGGATCAAAGCGGCGCGGGCGTGGTTTGTGGGCGCGTGTCAGCCGGAAGTCATTCCGGTTTCCGCATCGGTCGCGGCCTTAAGTTCTTCCAGAAGTTGCGCGGAGGCGGCGGCCTTTGCTTCCCACGCGCGCGCGACCCCGGCGAGCGCGTCCGGTTCGAGGCGGTGGCGTTCGCTCCAATCGCGGGCTTCGCGCGCGAGCCACGCGAGCACGCCGCGCGCGTCCTGCGCGAAGAGGGATTCGAGGACGTACCCGCGTTCGCCTGCGCGCAGGCCGAGGCCGAGCGTGCGCGCGGCGCGGCTCAAGTCGGAACGCACGAGGATCATGCCGCTGCGCGCCGGACTCAGGAGCGTCTGTAGAAACTCCGCCGTCTCGCCCGCTCGCGGGTCGGAGAGTCCGGCGGCTTCGCGCAGGTGCAGTGACAGTTGCGCGGGTGCGCCCGTCGCGCGCGCTTCCTCCCTTAGCGCGTCTCGAAGTATCTCGCCCCAACGCCGGTAGAACGGCGGCGCGATCTCGGTCAACTTCGAGAGGTAGGCGGGCAGCCAACTGAGCAGATGCTCCCAGAGGTAGGCCGCGCGCGCGCGCCGCCAACTCGCGCGGCGCGCGTCGTCCGGTTCATTCGTTTCGAGTTCGGAGAGGTGCGCGTAGAAGGCGAGCATGACGGAGAGATGATCGGGTTCGGCGGGCGGCGTCTGCGCGAGCGCGCGCCAGAAGCC
>DASPJG010000340.1:0-9251 GCA_035628755.1 Pyrinomonadaceae bacterium | reverse complement strand
GGTAAACCCGACGATGCGATAATTCGACGGGTGGACGCGCAGGATGAGGCGCGTCCCGGTGTTGATGGCGCGCTCGTAGTCGGCGAGTTTCGTGCGGTTGGTCGTGCCGACTTCGACCATCCGCGTGCCCGACTCGGCCATCACGTCCGGCACGCGAAAGTCGCCGCCGATCTCGACGAGTTCGCCGCGCGAGACGATGGTTTCGCCGTCGCGCGCGAGCGTCGAGAGGACGAGCAGGGCGGCGGCGGCGCAGTTGTTGACGACGAGCGCGGCCTCCGCGCCGGTCAACTCCGCAAGCAACTCTTCGGCGCGCGCGCCGCGCCTGCCCCGCGCGCCCGTCTCCAGATCGTATTCGAGCGTGCAGTATCCGGCTGCCTCTTCCGCGACGGCGCGCCGCGCGGCGGGCGAGAGCGGCGCGCGCCCCAGATTCGTGTGCAGGATCACGCCCGTCGCGTTGATGACACGGCGCAGGCCGCCCGCGTCGGCATGAGCGACGGCGCGTTCCAGACGGCTGACCGCCTCGGCCAGCAACGCCTCGCGCGAGAGCGTACCGTTCGCGCCGCGCGCGTCCGCAGAGCGCGCCTGCAATTCCCCGCGCAGTTCGTCCGTCACGCTTCTGGCGAGCGCGGTCAGGCGCGGCAAACCCGTGCGTTCGGCGAGCGAGCGAGCCTCGCGCGTGCGCAGCAGCGCGTCAATCGAGGGCAGAGAGCGGAGAAGTTGTGTGGCGGGCATAGGGATTTGTCAGTTGTCCGTGGTCTGTTGTTTTGTCCGGCGACGGTCGAGCATTTTACGGCCACCGGCTGACGGATGATAGCAATAAACTTAGGGACTGCGAACTAACCGACCACCGACCACGAACGACTGGCCACGGGCGACTATTTTCATTGACACCGACCTGAGCCAACCGTTATGTTCAAAATGGATGCGTTTTCGGTGAAGGCGCAGGTAATGAGAGGTGAATGTTGTGCCAATTCGTCAAAATAAGTTCGCGCGCCAGATGAAAGAATTGCCCCAGAGCGGGGTCAGAAAGACCATCATCGAGCGCGACGCGCAGCCGACCATCGAGGAGCAACTCGTCAGGCTCGAAGACGACGTGCGGAAGTTGAAAGTCGAGTTCGACATCTACTTCAACGGCTCATCGAAGCGTCCGCCCTACGACACGAAAGGGCGTGTGGAAACGCTCATCAAACGTCTCGCAGACGAACGCCAACTCACCTACGCCCAACGCTACCATTACAACTCGCTCGTCGCGCGCTACACTTCGTTTCGCGACCTCTGGCGGCGCACCATCCAAGACCGAGAGGAAGGGCGCGGGGCTTACGCGCAGCGCGCGAAGGCAAAGCAGGAAGAGGGAGCCGCGCCCGCGCCGGAACGCACGTCCTTTGTCTGCGCCGACGCGCGCACGGACGTGCCGACCGTGAAGAGCCTCTACGACACGCTCGTCGAGGCGAAGCGGCAATGCGGCGAGAAGGTGGACGATTTTTCGTTCGCGCAGTTTCACCGCATGCTGGCGCAGAAGACCGACGCATTGAAGGAGCGTCTGGGCTGCGAGCGTGTGCGCTACTCGGTGCAGTTGGAGAACGGGCGCGTGCAGTTCAAGGCGAAGGCCGACAAGTAAGCGCAGGGGCGGCTACTCGTAACGCAGGGCTTCAATCGGGTCGAGGCGGGCGGCCTTCCACGCCGGCCAGAGACCGAAGATGAGCCCGATGCCGACGCTGGCGATGAAGCCCGCGATGGGCGCCCACGCGGGGACGTAAGAGGGAACGAACATACTGATCAGGAACGTCGTCGCCCAGCCCAGCAACAACCCAACCAACCCGCCAAAGCCCGTCAACGTCATCGCCTCAATGAGAAACTGCCAGAGGATGTCCGCGCGCCGCGCGCCGATGGCCTTGCGCACGCCGATCTCGCGCGTGCGCTCCGTCACCGACACGAGCATGATGTTCATCACGCCGATCCCGCCCACCATCAGCCCGACCGACGAAATAACTACCATCGCAATCGCCACGCCCGACGTGATCGAGCGGAAGTTCGAGATGGCCGACTCGGCGGTGGTGACGCCGAAGTTGTTCTTCTCGCCGAAGGGCGTCTGCCGACGCACGCGCATCATGTCCACCACCTGATCCTGCGCTTCCTCCATCTGTCCCGGCTTCGCCACCGCGAGGATAGTCACGTCGTCGGCGTTCGGCTTGAGCTTGCGCGCGACGTTGTAGGGAACGTAGATGACGTTGTTGTCATCGTTATTGCCGCCTCCTCCGCCGAGTTGTTCGCGCTTCTCGAAGATGCCGATGATGCGAAACTTGTTGCCGCCGATGTCTATCTCCTGTTCGAGCGGCGACCCGTAGGGGAAAAAGTTTTCCGCCACGCTCGCGCCGATGACGCACACCTGCTGGTTCTGATCGTTCTCGAATTCGGAGAAGAACCTGCCCTCCGACACGTTCTCGATCCCGGCGCGCTCGTAGTCCGGCAGCGTTCCTTGCAGGCGCACGGCGGAGGAGGTCTTGCCGTTTGCGCCGACCAGAATCTTGCTCCCGAAGAAGTTGTTGGTGATGTCGAGGAAGGGCACGGCGAGTTCGACTGCGGGCAGCGTCCTGAGCGCGAGCGCGTCCTCGTAGGTCAACTCCTTGCGCATCCGCTCCTCGCGCGAGCGGCGGCCAACCTGTATGCCGGGGTCGAACTGCGTCAGGATGATCGAGCGCGTGCCGAACGACTCGATCTCTTTGGTGACGGCCAGATCAATGCCGCTGATGATCGAAGCGATGGCCATCACCGTCCAGACGCCGATGACGACGCCCACCACGGTCAACGCCGAGCGCAGTTTGTTCGTGCGCAGCGTCGCCAGCGCCATCTTCAAGTTTTCGTAAATATCGCTTCGCAGCAGTTTCATAATAAAAAACCGTGAATCGTGAATCGTCAATCGTAAATAGAAGAAAACAGTCTTTCTCTACTCACGATTCACGATTCACTCTCCTTTAGTCCGATCTCAGGGCTTCAATGGGGTCGAGCCGCGCGGCCTTCCACGCCGGGATAATCCCGGCCAGCACGCCGATGCCGCCCGACACCGTGACGGCGACGATGATCGCGACGATTGAGAGATAGGTCGGGAAGAAGACGGCGGTCAGGATGCGCCCGACGATCCACGCCAGCAGCACGCCCGTTCCGCCGCCGAGAGCCGAGAGCGTCATGGCCTCGACGAGAAACTGCTTGAGGATGTCGCCCCGGCGCGCGCCGAGCGCCTTGCGGATGCCGATCTCTTTCGTGCGCTCCGTTACGGAGACGAGCATGATGTTCATGATGACAATGCCGCCCACAACTAAGGCGATGGCGGGCACGGCGATGGCGACGATGAAGATCGAGCCGAAGATGCGGTCGCGCAAGCCGGTGATGGCGTCGGGCGTCATGATGCCGAAGTTGTCGCGCTCGTTGGCGGGCACGCGGCGGCGCGCGCGCATAAGCTGGCGCGCTTCCTCGACGGCGTCGTTGAACAATTCGTCGGATTTGGCCGTGGCGACAAAGTAGAGCGAGCGGTTGTTTCTGAAACCGCCGAAGTTGTTGCCGTAGGTCTTGAGCGGGATGTTGATGAAATTATCCTGCGGGATGCCGAGCACGCTGCCCTTAGCGGCGGCCACGCCGACGACGCGATAGGGCAGCCCCCGGATCGAAATTTCCTCGTTGATCGGACTCCGCGCGGGGAACAACTTCGAGGCCACGTCCGCGCCGAGAAAGGCGACGCGCGCGGCGGTCTGGTTCTCCGTCTCGCTGAAGAAGCGGCCATCGGCGATCTCGACGGCGTTGATCTCGGCGACGTTGGCCGTCATGCCGTCAACCGGCACGTCTTCGAGAATCTCCGCGCCGCGCTTGACCTGCGCGCGCGAGGGGCGCGCGCCCGCGCCGAGCTTGTCTACCAGCACGGCGCGCGCTTTCAGATACTCGAAGTCGGCCAGCGTCAAGTCCTTGTTGCGGCGCGTGGCGGCGGCGATGGTGTCGGTGTCCTTGAAGTCCTCGAAGATGTTGAAGCGTTGGATGGTGAACGACTTTGCGCCGATCCCCGCGATCTTCTCGTCCACGTAGCGATTGAAGCCCTGAATCAGGGAAACGACGACGACGACAGCCGTGACGCCGATGATCATGCCGAGCAGCGTCAGCGCGGAACGCAGCTTGTGCGCCCAGACGGCGGCAAGCGCGAGTTTTAAAGTTTCAATGAGTTTCACGGCTGCATTATTACGGGGAGAAGTTGCATTTAGTTGCAGGGGCAGCGACGCCCGTTGGCAGTCGGCCATCTATAAGTTGTTTGTTATGCGTTGAATTATGAGACGTGGGGCGTTGAGGGTCAACTGTCGTGAGGGGGCGCGGAGAAGCCGTGTGGAGACTTGTGCGTGCCATCCTCGTCCTTGAGAGGAATTTTATAAACGCCTTTCAGGTAAACGTTGACGGGCGGAAGGAGGGAGCGTATAAGTGCTTTGTCGCACCGTTTTATTAACCGCACCCTCACAAGTTTCTGCCAATTTCACCTCGCTCAACTTTCCGCAAGGAGCCATGCCATGTCAATGTCCTTCAAGTTTCTGGCAGCGGGAATCTTCTCAGCCGCCGCCGGTTTATTATTCACAGGAGCTTCCACTACCGGCATCGCGCAGCAGGAACAGGAGAGGATTATAGAAAAGCAGTCGTTTTCAAATGAGCCGGTGAAAATAACTGTTATCAAAACTAAACAGGGTGCGGTCAAGATTGGCGAAAAATTTAAAGACGAGATTGATTGGCTAAAGGGTTTGAAAATTATTGTAGAAAACAGTTCGGGCAAGCCCGTCACCTATGTGAGAGTCGGGCTAAGTTTCCCCAGACCCGAAAACCATGAAACGTCGAAAGAGAGTCCCTACGGCGAATCGTTGGAGTACGGAGTTAATCCTGTTGCGACCGAAGGCGTCGAAGCAGCCAACCAAATTCAGGCCATCGCGCCCGGTAAAAGTATAGAACTGATGATGCCGGACGAGGCTTACGAGGGCACTAAGGCACTTCTGAAAGAGCTTAAATTTCCTGAGAACATCAAGCGAGTGAAAGTGATGGTCGAGGCGGTCGGGTTTGAAGACGGGACGACCTGGAATGGAGGACGATTCTGGCGTCGCGATCCGGCATCTCCGAAAGGCTGGAGTCCGATTGAAGAACTACCCGGCAGTGCCTTAAACCGCACTGCCTTTTTTTTGACGCAAGATTGAGCAGTTCTGAGTCGAGTCATCTGAAAATGTTTCGTAAGGTAGCTTGGGTGGAGCCGCGCCCCGTTCAGTTACCCGTTACGCAATGCGGCGAGGTCGGGAACGAATTCACCCTCCAATGCGGCGACGCAGTTGGTTGCCGCGCCCCAAGCCGTGACTATTTCGGAGAAACCGGGCGTGGCGAACGGGTGGAGGTGTTTCGCGAAAACATAAGATGCCGGAATGCCGACGGCTCCTTCTGTGAACCCAAAGTGATTGGTGCGGGAGATGCCATCTTCCCGTCCCTACGCCTGTGGCAAGACACGAACCACAACGGCGTCTCGGAGGCGGACGAACTACGCCCTTTGGCGTCGCTCGACCTCAAACGCCTCCACCTCAACTACAGGGAGTCGAAAGGGACGGACGCATACGGCAACCGCTTCCACTACCGGGCGAAGGTGGATGAGGGGAAAGATGGTCATGCCGGGCGGTGGGCGTGGGACGTGTTCCTAGTGGCCGGACAATAAGTGACCGCTTCAAACGTGAAACGAAACCGCGCGCCGGTCAACAGACCGGCGCGCGGTTTCGCTGTGTTTCGTGGCCGCGCTCGGGGCGGCGGCGAACTACCTGATCTTCTCGTCCTTATCAATGATGCCGTCGCGGATGGAGATGACGCGGTGGGCGCGCTCGGCGATGTCCGGCTCGTGCGTGACGACGATGATCGTGTTGCCCTCGGCGTGCAGTTTCTCGAAGAGGTTCATGATCTCGATGCTGGTTTTGGAATCGAGCGCGCCGGTCGGCTCGTCGGCCAGCAGGAGCGAGGGATGGTTGACGAGCGCGCGGGCGATGGCGACGCGCTGGCGTTGGCCGCCGGAGAGTTCGTTCGGGCGGTGCGTCATGCGGTCGCCGAGTTCGACGGCGCGCAGAGAGGCTTGCGCCTTCTCGTGGCGGTCGCCCGCGCTGACCCCGGCGTAGATGAGCGGGAGTTCGACGTTGTGCAGGGCGGTGGCGCGCGCGAGCAGGTTGAAGGTCTGGAAGACGAAGCCGATCTCTTTGTTGCGGATGCGCGCGAGTTCGTCGTCGTCCATGTCGGAGACGAGTTTGGAGTTGATCCAGTAACGACCCTGCGAGGGCGTGTCGAGACAGCCGATGAGGTTCATCAGCGTTGACTTGCCGCTCCCGGAAGGCCCGATGATGGCGACGTACTCGCCGCGCTGCACGTCGAAGGAGACGCCGCGCAGGGCGTGCAGTTCCTCCGAACCCATCTGGTAAGTTTTCCAGATGTCGCGCATCGAGATGAGCGCGGCGGGCACGGCGTCGTGCGCAAGCAGGTCGCCGTGGTCGAGACGTTGTTCGATGGGCGCGTCCGCCAGAGTTGCAGCGTTGCTCATAAACTTGCTCCCGCCTTATTTGCTCTCGCCCGCCTTGCCGTCTCCCGCGCCGGGCGGGCGCGTCTGTTTCTTCACCGTCGCGTTCTCCTTCAAAGTGCGGAGCACGCGGCTCGGGCCGGTGATGACTTCCAAACCCTCTTTGAGGCCGCTCACGATCTCGATGTCCGACTCGCCCGTGATGCCCGTCTCAACTTGCAGAAACTTTACCTTGTTGCCTTCGAGCACGTAGACGCCCTTGATCTCTTTCGGCTTCTCGCCGGGGGCAGGCGACGCCGTCGCACCGGCGGCAGGCGTCGGGGTCGTCGGCGCTTTCTCGATCACGGCCTGTAGGGGCACGGCGAGCACGTTCTGTTTCGTCTTCGTCGTGATGTTGGCCGTGGCGGTCATGCCGGGGCGCAGCGCGTTGCGCACGTCGTCGGGCATGTTGCGGAGTTCGACGACAACTTTGAACTCTTTCGCCTCCTGCACGTTCACGCGGTTCTGGAGGCCGCCGCCCTGCGTGTCGGACTTGCCGACGGCGAGCGGGTTCTTCTGCGTGACGACGCCTTCGACCTCACGCTCGCCGAGCGCGTCGATCTTCACCTTCGCCATTTGCCCGACCTCGACGTTGCCGATCTCCGTCTCGTCAACGTTGACTTCAACGTTGATCGTGGACATGTCGGCGATGGTCATCAGGGGCGTGGAGGTAAGGTTGGCGAGAGCGAATTGCCCTTGCCGCGCGGGGATGTCGGCGACGACGCCGGTCAGCGGCGACAGTTGCGTGGCCTTCGAGCGTTGGCTCGACTGGCCGCGCAGGATGGCCTGTTGCTGGTTGACGCGCGCCTCGCTCGAAGCGACGCCCGAACGCGCGCGCTCGACGCCGATCTGCGCGTCGCGCACGGCCACCTTCTGCTGGTTGACGCGCGCCCTCGCCTCTTCGACCGAGATGCGCTGCTGTTGCAGTTGCGCCTGCGCGGTGCGCAGGGCGACCTGCGCCTGTTCCAGACGGTCGCGCGCCGCGTCGTACTCGGCGCGCGAGGCGACACCCGCTTCGACGAGCTCCGTCTGGCGTTTCAGTTCGCGTTGCGCCGTGTTGAGATCAACCTGCGCGCGGTCAACGCTCGTCTGCGAAGTGACGACCCCCTGCCGCGCCTGCGACAAACCGGCCTCGGCCACCGTTAGCCCCTGCTGCGCCTGCGAGACGTTGTTCTCGGCGGCGGTGACGGAAGAGCGCGCGTTCTGCACGTCGCTGATGGCGACCTGCACGCCCGCCGTCTGCGCTTCCTGCGAAGATTGCAACTGCGTCGGGTCGAGGCGCACGAGCGGCTGGCCGAGCGTCACGGCATCGCCGGGGTTGACGAAAATCTCTTCGATGCGCCCGTTGACTTCGCTCGTCAGGTTGATGAACTTGACGGGGCGCACCTCGCCCGAAGCCGTCACGGTCGAGCGCAGTTCGGGGCGCATCTGGACTTTCACGACCGTCACTTCCGGCTCTTCCTTGCGCCCGGCTGCGATGCTGATAATCACGGCGATGGCGATGACGGCCACCGCCGCCACCGCGATAATAATTTTCTTCTTCCGGCTCAAAGCCATACGTCTTAAACTTCCTTTAACTGGGGGATCGAGCGTCCGGTCGGGGCGACAAACCAATCATGCGGCCAAGCGAAATCGCTGCTATAACTATAACGCCTGAACCGACAAACCTTTTACGTCGGGATCACAAAAACAGTTTCAAAATCTCGGATTTAGTAATCGCGAAGCGTAAATCGTAGATCGTGAACAGACAGGGCCGCGCGCTTTTTTCCCTTCACGATTTGCGATTCACGATTTACGGCTTTTGACGATTTACTAGCTTTTCCGTTTCGCGCTACAATCCACCTGTGTACTAGCTGCGTATTAGTTGCGACCCGGGCGGCGGTAAGACCATGAACACCTGCGAGCGATGTCAGACGGAAAATGTGGACGGCGCGCAATACTGCGACGAGTGCGGGCTGCCGCTTGCCACTGCCGGTAGAAAGGCGCGCGCCGATGGGCGGACGCCGATTTTGCAAATGCTCAATAAACCCGTGACGCTGGCGGGCGACGCTTCCACTCCCACCGCCGCCCCTGACGTGATCTCGCCCGACGCGCCGACGAAACACGACGGGAGCGGAAACGATGCTTCTCCGGTCGTCATCTCCGAGGCGGCCTCCGCCGTCAGGGCTTCGGCAGCCGCACGCGCTACGCCCGCCACGGCGGCGCGCACCGGCACGGGCGGCGGCGCACATGCCGCACACGCCGCGCTCGTCATCAATCGAGGGCGTTCGGCGGGCAAGGAATTTCCCGTCCACGAAGACGAAGCCTACATCGGGCGGTGGGATGCCGATAGCGGCATCTTCCCCGACGTAGACCTCGACTCGGATGACCCCGAAGCGAAAGTTTCGCGCCGCCACGCGCGCATCACGCGACGCGGCGGGCAGTATTACATCGAAGATTTGGGTTCGACCAATGGCACTTTTATCAACCGTGGCCGACGCCTGCTCCCCGGCGACCGCCAACCGTTGAACGATGGCGACGAGATCATCATCGGCAAGACGTTTTTACGGTTTCATGTGACGAATTAGCCGCCGCGGGCAACAGCCTGAACCAAACCGGCGGCTGACTTTTTCGGCTGACTTCTAATAGCTGATAGCTTTTATTGTGATGTCTTCCTGTC
>DASPJG010000339.1:0-4915 GCA_035628755.1 Pyrinomonadaceae bacterium | reverse complement strand
TTCAACCTGCTCGCCAGCCACCCGCTCGCCGCCGTCGAGCCGACGACCGACGAGATGACCAGCACCAGATTGCTGACGAGAATCATCCCGCCTTTCGACTCGCTGTAGCCGTTCGTCCCGACCAGCCACATGAACATCCAGAAGACGCCGATGGCGATCATCAACAGCGCGGTGACGACCGAAACGATGAGGGTTTTCATCACGTCGAATATTCTCCTTCGCCGCGCGCTCAAACTTCGCAAGGGGAGCACGACGATTGACATAGGCTAGCGGCGCAAGCAGAATAGCGCAACTCTTCGGTTGTGATGCCGCAAACACGAAACATGCAAACAGAGATTGCCGGAAAACCCGTCCCGCGCAAAGAGGGTCGCAGCAAGGTCACGGGCGCGGCGCGCTACGTTGACGACCTGACGATGCCCGGCATGCTCCACGGCGCGACCGTGCGCTCGCCCGTCGCGCGCGGGCGCATCCGCTCCGTCACTTTCGGTGAGGGCATCCCGTGGGACGAGTTCGTCGTCGTGACGGCTGAGGACATCCCCGGCGAAAACGCCGTCGCGCTCATCCTGCTCGATCAACCTTATCTCGCCTCCGAGTTCGTCAATCACGCCGAGGAGCCGATCCTGCTGCTCGCGCACGAAGACAAGCACCTGTTAGAGCGCGCGCGCCGTGCCGTGAGCGTTGACATCGAACCGCTCCCGGCCATCTTCACGCTCGCAGACTCTCTGGCCGGGAAAGAGATCATCTGGGGCGAGGACAACGTTTTCAAGTCGTACCTGGTGGACAAGGGGAACGTGGACGACGTGTGGGCGCAGGCCGACCTCGTGGTCGAAGGCGAATACACGACGGGCGCGCAGGAGCAGTTGTACATCGAGACGAACGGCGTGATCGCCGTGGCAAGCCCGGACGAAGGCGTCACCGTCTGGGGTTCGATGCAGTGCCCGTATTACGTTCACAAAGCCCTGTTGAAGTTGTTCGCGTTGCCGCCGGAGCGCGTGCGCGTCGTGCAATGTGAGACGGGCGGCGGCTTCGGCGGCAAGGAAGAATATCCTTCGATGATCGGCGGCCACGCCGCGCTGCTGTCCTGGAAGGCGGGTGGCCGCCCGGTGAAAATTATCTACGACCGCGCCGAAGACATGGCCGCCACGACGAAGCGACACCCTTCGCTGACGCGCCACCGCACGGCTGTCACACGCGACGGGCGGTTGCTCGCCATGGAGATCGAGTTCGTCGTTGACGGCGGGGCTTACGCGACGCTCTCGGCGGTGGTGCTTTCGCGCGGCACGATCCACGCCGCAGGGCCTTACAACTGCCCGAACGTCCGCATACGCAGTCGCGCCGTCGCCACGAACGTGCCGCCGCACGGCGCGTTTCGCGGTTTCGGCGCGCCGCAATCAATCTTCGCGCTGGAGCGGCAGATGGATCGGGTGGCCGAAGCGGTCGGGCTTTCGCCCGCGGAGTTTCGCCGCCGCAACTTTATCCGCGAGGGTGAAACGACGGCGACCGGGCAGGTCATACGCGAGCCGGTTGACATGGCGGGCTTGCTGGCGCGCGCCTTCGAGTTGACGGACTACGAGGCCAAGCGCGAACACTTCGCGCGCGAGAACGCAGCGGGCGGCTCGGCGGGCGGCGTGAAGCGCGGCATCGGCTTCGCATCCTTCATGCACGGCGCGGGCTTCACGGGTTCGGGCGAAGATTATTTGAAATCAATCGTCGGCGCGGAGGCCGACGCGGCAGGGCGAGTGCGCGTGCTCGCCGCGAGCACGGAGATCGGGCAGGGCACGAACACCATCTTCGCGCAGATCGCATCAGACGCCCTGCGACTCGACTACGACTTGATTGACATGGCGCAGCCCGATACGGGCAACGTGCCCGACAGCGGCCCGACGGTCGCTTCGCGCACCTGCATGATCGTCGGCAAGCTCGTCGAATCTGCCGCGCTCGGCTTGCGCCAGACGTTGCAGGGCGCGGGGCTGTTGACGGATGAATACGCCGTTGACGAATGGCGCGAGGCGTGTCGCCTGTACATCGAACGATACGGGGCGTTGAAGTCGTTCAGCCAGTACAAGCCGCCGCCGGGCGTGCGTTGGGATGACGAGAAGTATGAGGGCGACGCTTACGGGGCTTACGCGTGGGCGGTCTACGTGGCGGAAGTGTCGGTTGACACGCTGACGTATGAGACGCGCGTTGACGATTTCGTCGCGGTGCAGGAGGTGGGAAAAGTGGTGCACCCCGTATTGGCCGCCGGGCAAATCGAGGGCGGCGTGGCGCAGGCCATCGGCTTCACGCTCTACGAGAATGTGGTGTGGCAGGACGGGCGCATGATCAACAATCAGATGACCAACTACGTCATGCCGACCTCGGCAGACCTCCCGCCCATCCGCGTCCACTTCGAGGAGCAGCCATACCAGTATGGCCCCGCGGGCGGCGCGAAGGGCATTGGCGAGCTGCCGATGGACGGCGGCGCGCCCGCCATCCTGAACGCCATCGAACACGCGACGGGCGTCCGGTTCACGCACGTCCCCTTGATGCCCGAAGCCTTGATGGAGGGGTTGAAAGAAACCACATGAGCGCGGCGCGAACTATGAATTTCACGCAAAGGCGCAAAGGCGCAAAGAGAGACAAAGGACGAGTGCATCTCTATGTCGTCGGTTTCCTTTGCGCCTTTGCGCCTTTGCGTGAGACTTCCGCGCCGGGAGTCAAGTATGTCTGAGAGCGTGTCCGAAGTTGTTGACGTGGCCTGCACGGTCAACGGCGCGGCGCACGAGTTGCGCGTGCTTCCGATGGCGCGGCTGCTCGACGTGTTGCGCGAAGATTTAGGATTGACCGGCACGAAGGAGGGCTGCGGCGAGGGCGAGTGCGGCGCGTGCTCCGTGCTCGTTGACGGCGAACTCGTCAATAGTTGTCTCGTGCCGGTACTGCAAGTCGAAGGCGCGCAGATCAAAACCATCGAGGGCGTCGCGGACGGCGCGCAGCTTCATGCCGTCCAGCAGGCGTTCATCGAGTGTGGCGGCGCGCAGTGCGGCATCTGCACGCCGGGCATGGTGCTGGCCGCCGTGAGCCTGCTTGAACGCACCCCGCAGCCGACCGCGGCTGACATCCGCCACGGCCTCGCCGGAAATCTCTGTCGCTGCACCGGCTACATGAAAATTTTCGACGCCGTGGTGCGCGCCTGCGAGCAAGCGGGGGTCAAAGCGTGAGAGCCTATCTGCCCGACTATCACTTGCGCGCGCCGAAAACTCTGAGCGACGCGCTCGAACTGCTGGCGCGCGAGCCGGGCGTGTGGCGCGCCTTCGCGGGCGGCACGGACTTGATGGTGCTGCTCGAATTCGGCGCGCTCAAGCACAAGAATTTTTTGAGCGTCCGGCATCTGCCGGAACTCGGCGGCATAGAGGTCACGCCGGAGCACGTCACGCTCGGCGCGCTCACCACTTACACGCAAATCCAACGCAACGAGACGATGCGGCGCGAGTTTCCCCTCCTGTGCGCGGCGGCGCGCGAGACGGGCGGCATCGCCATCCAGAATCGCGGCACGCTCGGCGGCAACATCATTAACGCTTCGCCCGCCGCCGACTCGCCGCCCGCGCTCATCGTCTACGACGCCATGCTCGAATTCGTCTCGACGCGCGGCGCGCGTGTCGTGCCGTATCA
This sequence comes from Pyrinomonadaceae bacterium, assembly GCA_035628755.1. Taxonomy (GTDB): domain Bacteria; phylum Acidobacteriota; class Blastocatellia; order Pyrinomonadales; family Pyrinomonadaceae; genus JAIVJZ01. The sequence goes on along the minus strand of DASPJG010000339.1, from coordinate 1,267 downwards.
CAAATTCCACACCGGCTACAAGCAGATGGACATGCGCGCGGACGAACTGCTCCGCTGCATCCGTCTCCCGCGCGCGACGGGCAATTTGCAGACTTACTATCGCAAAGTCGGCACGCGTAAAGCGCAGGCCATCTCGAAAATCTGTTTCGCGGCGGGCGCGCGTCTCGCAAGCGACGGGCGCATCACAGACGCGCGCCTCGGTCTCGGCAGCGTTGCGCCGACCGTCGTGCGCTGCACGCACACAGAAGATGTACTGCGTGACCAAACGCCCGACGAGGCGACGATCAAGGCCGCCTGCGAGACGCTCGCGCAGGAGATCACGCCGATTGACGACATGCGCTCGACCGCGCAATACCGCGCGCGCGTCGCCGCAAACCTGCTGGCCGATTTTTTATCAACTCTCAAGACGGACGGTGGCGCATCTGACATCGCACCAGAACGAATCTGAGTTTGTCATCCGCGCGCGTCGCGTGGTCACGCCGGAGGGGGTGGCGGCGGCGGCGGTACACGTGCGCGGGGGGCGCATCCATGCGGTCGGGGAATTTGCAGAAGAGGTGGCGCGGGGCTGCCCGCTCGTCGAGGTTGACGACGAGGCGGTGCTGTTGCCGGGGCTGGTGGACACGCATGTCCACATCAACGAGCCGGGGCGGACTGAATGGGAAGGCTTCCGCACGGCGACGCGCGCGGCGGCTGCCGGCGGCGTGACCACGCTCGTCGAGATGCCGCTCAACAGTATCCCCGCGACGACGACGCGCGCCGCTTTGGAGGCGAAGCGCGCGGCGGCTGCGGGGAAGTGCTACGTTGACGTGGGCTTCTGGGGCGGCGTCGTGCCGGGCAACGCGGCGGAGTTGCCGCGCATGTTCGAGGGCGGCGTCTACGGCTTCAAGTGTTTCCTCGTGCCTTCGGGTGTGGACGAGTTCGCGCACGTGACCGGAGACGACCTGCGCGTGGCGATGCCGGAACTGGCGCGTCTGGGCGCGCTCCTCATCGTTCATGCCGAGACGCCCGCGCCGATTGACGCCGCGCTCGCGGAGTTGGAGCAAGCAGGCGCGTCCGCCGCGCGTCGCTACGAGACGTTCTTGGCGTCGAGGCCGAGGGCGGCGGAAGACGAAGCCGTCGCGTTGATGGTTCGCCTGTGCCGGGAGACGGGCGCGCGCGTCCACATCGTGCATCACTCGTCGGCATCGTCGCTTCAACTGCTGCGCGCGGCGAAAGCCGAGGGGTTGCCGTTCACGGCGGAGACCTGCCCGCACTACCTGACGTTCGC
>DASPJG010000338.1:0-3658 GCA_035628755.1 Pyrinomonadaceae bacterium | reverse complement strand
CCGCCGCCACCGGTCTCATCTATCGTCGCTTCGCCGTGCCCGCGCCGCCTCCCGTGAAGGGCGAAAAGATCGAGGGAGTGCAGGCCGCCGAACAGGCGTCGGGTTTCTCGCCGCCGCCCGGCGAGGCGCGGACTTCCTACGAAGAGATCACGAATTACAATAACTTCTACGAGTTTTCGACGGGCAAATCGGAAGTGGCGGGGAAGGCGCGCGGATTCATCACGCGACCGTGGACGGTGGCGGTCGAAGGGCTGGTGCAGAAGCCGCGAGTCTTCGACCTCGACGACCTGTTAAAGATCGCGCCGCTCGAAGAACGCGTCTACCGCATGCGCTGCGTGGAGCGTTGGTCAATGGTCATCCCGTGGGTCGGGTTTCCGCTGGCGAAGTTGCTGGGGCAGGTCGAACCGCTCGGAGCGGCGAAGTATGTCGCCTTCCAGACCTTGCTCGATCCGAAGCAGATGCCGAATCAACGCAGCGATGTGCTTCGTTGGCCTTACGTCGAGGGCTTGCGTCTGGACGAGGCCATGCACCCGCTGACCATTCTCGCCAGCGGGCTTTACGGCGAGACGCTGCCGCCGCAAAACGGCGCGCCGCTGCGTCTGGTCGTGCCGTGGAAGTACGGCTTCAAGGGCATCAAGTCCATCGTCAAAATCACGCTCACGGACGCCCGCCCGCCGACGACGTGGAACATCGCCGCGCCCGACGAGTACGGCTTCTACTCGAACGTAAATCCGAAAGTTCACCACCCGCGCTGGAGTCAGGCGAAGGAGCGGCGCATCGGCGAGTTTGGCCTGCGCGACACGCTGCCGTTCAACGGCTACGCCGACGAGGTGGCGCAGCTTTATGCGGGGATGGATTTGCGGGTCAACTTCTGACGCGGAGAAAGTGGATGTTTGCGCCCGACATTAAGTTCACGAAGTTCGTCCTGTTCGTCAACGGACTCGTGCCCGCCGCGCTGCTCGCGTGGGACGCCTATCAACGCAAACTCGGCGCGAACCCCATCGAATTCGCCACGCGCGCCACCGGCGTGCTCGCGCTCGTCTTCCTCTTCGTCACGCTCGCCGTCACGCCCCTGCGCCGCCTCACGGGCGCAAACTGGGTGGTCAGGCTGCGCCGTCAGGTCGGCCTCTACGCCTTCTTTTACGCCTCGCTGCACCTCTTGACCTACGTCTGGTTCGACAAGTTTTTCGGCGTGCGCGAGATCGCCGAAGACGTTTGGGCGCGCCCGTTCATCACTATCGGCATGGCGAGTTTCCTGCTGCTCGTGCCGCTCGCGGCGACTTCGACGGATGGGATGATTAAAAGGCTCGGCGGCAAGCGTTGGGCGAAACTGCACAGGCTGACCTACGTGGCGGCCATCGGCGGCGTCATACACTTCTACATGGGTGTCAAGGCCGACACGACGACCCCGATCCTCTTCGCCGTCGTGCTCGCCGTGCTGCTCGGTTATCGCTGGGTGAAGTCGCGCATGGAGACGACGACCCGGAGCGCGACGCTCGGCATTCAGACCCCGCCGCGTTAGCTTCCACTCTCAGGCACAAAGTCCAGCACAATCGGGTCGTGATCCGATAGCACGACGCCCGCCTCGCGCAAGCCGCCGATCACTTGCGGCTGCGCGCCCGTCGCCACCGTGATGCCTTTCCCCGCGAACCAGTCGAGCTTGAGCGAGCAGCGGCCTTCGTGTTTCTTGAGCGCCCAGTTGATGAACGGGAAGCACCATTGCGGAATCCAGTCGCCCATGTTGGTGTTCACCGCCGCGTCGCCCACGTCGTAGTGCAGCGTGCAGACGCCGAGCGCGTTCAACTCACGATAACGATAGCCGCGCCGCTCCAACTCGTGAAACAACTGCCGTTCGAACCAACGCTCCGGGTAAGGGTAATGATTCCTGACCACGTTGCCGACGCCCATTGCGACCCGGCGCGCGTAGCCGAGAATAGAATAGACGGCGCGGCGCGAGTTGTAGGTCGAGGTGTTCCAGTCGCCGCCGATGAGGACGGGCAGGCGCGGCGTGAGGCTTTCGAGATGATCGAGCACGAGACGCATCTGCCTGTGGCGATGCCGCTGCGTGGAGTGTGCGTCGAGGTGGAGACTGACGGCGCGAAACTCGCCCGCCGGGTGCGCGATGTCAGCGACGACGGCGCGCTGCTGCCCCAGACGCTTCTCCTTGCCCGCCATCTTGTCCTTGCCGTTCGGCAAACTCAGGGCGTGCGTGCGCCGCAGGGGGTAACGCGAGAGAAGCGCGTTGCCGTGCAGCCCTCGCTCGTTCTCGCCTTCGACCTCAACCTCGACGCCGCTCCCCTTGTTCAGCGCGAGATAGCACGACGCGAAGGCGTAGTTCATTCCGAGGGCGAGCGCGAGATCGCGCGCGACGTGCGCGTTGGCCGTGCGCGCCATGCCGTAGTCCAACTCGGTGAGCAGCAACACGTCGCTCGCGCGAAGCACTAGATGCTGTTTGAGTGCGCGCACGATGCCGGGAAGTTGTTTGCCGCGCTCGATGTTCCACGCGGTCGCGCGCACCGCCCCGGCGACGCTGCCGGAATGCGCGTCCGCCTCCGCGAAATTTTCCTGCACGACGTGGCCGAGCACGCGCTCGATCTCCGGGCGGAGTTGCCGGTAGAGAGACGAGGCCGCGAGCGTTTTGGTGGAATCGAATTGGGCGAGCGCGGGGAAGTGCGGCGCGAGCTTGTGGTCGAGAGGCGAAGCCGCCTCCGTTTCTGGTTCGATGGTGTAACTCAAAGCCCGCAGATGTTACAGGCGCGGGCGACCTTTGATCAACCGTGCATCGCCCTTAACCGCGCGCGATGCGACGCCACACATTCGCCTCGCCCTCGGCGCGGATGAGCGCGACGACTTCGCGGAAGGCGGCGGCGTAAAGAGCGCGCATCTCCGCGGCGTTGGCGGGCGCGGCCAGTCTCTTTTCCAACTCCTCGCGCGAGAGTTTACCTTGCGAGGCGTGGCGCGTGAGCGCGCGTCCCTCGCCCGCGACGTGCGCGGCGAGTCCTTCGGAGAGCCAGAGCGGGGCGCGAGAGCGTGAAAGCGCGTCAATGACGGCGTGCGCGTATTCGTGCCGGAGCGTCGGCGCGAGCAGGCCGCGCCGTGCGAGCGTCGAGAGCGGTTGCAGTTCGATGCGGCGGCGGCGCGGCGTCGTGGTGGCGGCGACCCAAGCGGGCTTGCCCGTCGCGCCCGTGAAGTCGCCCGTCGTCGCGTGAACGAAGACTTCAACTACGCCGAGCGCGGGCGCAGCGACCCCGGCTGCGTCCAGACGCGTGCGCACGTCCGCGCGTGCGGCTTCGAGCGCGGCGAGCGCGCTTTCGACATCACGACGCGACACTGCGCGCGCAGGGTAACTCACGCGAAAATTCTCACTCGACAGGCTGAGACGCGCCTGCGGCGCAAGCGGCGGCATCGCGACGATGCTGGCGTGCGCGAGCCTGCTTTGAGCGTGGGCGGCGCGGGCGAAACTCGCCTGAACGATACGCGCGCGGGCGGGCGGCGCGGGTCGCCCAGAAGCATTTTCGAGGGCGGCGTTTTCATGCGACCCCGGCGGCGCGCGGCGCAACGGAGTTTGCGGCTGTGTCGTCGTCGGCTTCATCCCCGCTGCGCTCCTCGTCGTGCCTGCGCCGCCGACAGAGGTGGCGGGGAAGTAGTGTGCGAGAAT
>DASPJG010000337.1:0-2649 GCA_035628755.1 Pyrinomonadaceae bacterium | reverse complement strand
CGCGCCCGCATGCGGAAGTCGAAATCGGCGGGGGCGGAAACTTTTTCCAGCCCGCCGACCAGACGCCGCAACGCGAGCCGTTCCTCGCCGAAGACGCGGCAATTCGCGCAGGCGGCCATGTGCGCTTGCGCCGCGTGGCTCAAAGATTCGCGGCGCAAATCTCTGTCTTCAATCTCTGTTTTGCACTTCTGACAATTCATGTTTCACACCACCACTCGACTACAAATAGCCCTGCAACTTATCCCGCAAAAATGTTCGCGCGCGGTTGATGCGCGACTTGACCGTGCCTTCGCTCATTTCCAGAATGCGCCCGATCTCTTCGTAGCTGCGCTCTTCGATGTCGCGCAGGACGAGCGGCGCGCGATACTTCTCCGGCAGGGTGGCAATCGCGCGCGCCACCGCCGCGCGGCGTTCGTCTTCGACGAGCGTCGCATCCTGTAGAGGCCGCTTGTCCGCCGGGTCTAACTCGACCGGCTCGCCCGCCTGATCCTGCGTTTGAAAGAAGCCCGTCAGCGACACGAGGCGGCGGCGTTTGCGCTGGCGCAACTCGCTGATCGCGAGATTGGTCGCGATGCGATAAATGTAGGTCGAAAAGGCATAGGTCGACTGATAGCGATCCGCTGCGCGATAGACGCGCATGAAAGTCTCCTGCGCCAGATCAACCGCTCCCTCGTAGTCGTTCGTCAGGCGATAGACGTAGTTCGTGATCTGGTTGCGATAACGCCTGACGAGTTCCGCGAAGGCCGCCTCGTCGCCGGTGCGCGCGGCTTCCAGCAGACTGTGATCGGAGAGCGGTTCGGCCACGGCGGTTTGCCGGGCCACGGACGCCCGCGCGGGGAGAACAAGTTCGTCTACGGAGCTAATCGCACTCATGTCGGACAGGCAGGCTCGCCGTCATTTCCGGGCGGGCGCGTGAAATGGATTTCCGCCGCTGCGGCACGCGCCTGTAAAACCTGCGCGCAGCCGTTCGGACGGCATCATTATACACTTCCAGCCGCAACTCACCCGACCGAGTACACGCCGCGCCGCCCGCGAAGTTCCAAAAAACGGGATGGATTTTTTGCCTCGCAGACTGGAAGTCAGGCTTCGTCGGGGCGGATTTATTAAAGTCTCACCACTCGCGTTCGACTCTGCTATAATGCCCGCCGTTCAGATATTAAAGCCTTTCACAGCATTCGAGGGCTTCTGCTTTGCGTCGGTCGCTTCCGTTCAAATCGCTCTACCTTAAAAAATTGGAATCATTCTTTTTCTATGCCCAAGGAAATTACTAAGCATAAAACTATCCTCGATGCCATCAGCAAAGTTGACATCATCTCGGAACTCGTCGAATGGGATAAGGAGCACGATCATTTCAAATACGAACTCGACCTGGAGGTGATCGCCTACGGGCGCAACTACAACGGCAAGAAAGTAGGCCCCTACGTGCGCCTCTTCGAGTTTCAACCCGGCGAGGAGATCATCAGGCAGGGTGACTGGGGCAGCAACACCTTTTACGTCACCGTCGCCGGCAAGTGCGACGCTTACGTGAACGACGAGGGCGGCAGGCCGAAGAAGGTGGGCGAGATTCCGGCTGGGGTCAGTTTCGGCGAGATGGCGATCCTCGCGGGCGTGCCCCGCAACGCCACGGTCAAGGCCGCGCCGGGCGAGCAGCCCGCCACCGTGCTCGAAGTCACCCGCCCCGCCCTGCGTCTCCTGCGCAAGCTCCCGGCCTTCGGGCAGAACCTCGATGTCACCTACCGCAAGCACGGATTAGACCGCACGCTCGTTGACGTGCAGCAGGCGACGGGACATGCCTTCGACGCCGAACTGCTCAAACAACTCGGCGACGCCGCGCGCTTCATGGTCTACGGCAAAAACCACGTCCTGCACCGCGAGGGCGAAGAGATCGAGAACATCGTCTTCATCAAAAACGGTTGGGTGCGATGTGTGAGCGGGGCGGACTTCAACCCGGCGATGGCCGACCTCGCCGCGGCTCTCGACGAGCAGGCGGGTCTCGATTTTCTCGGTGCGGGCAATTGCCTCGGTCTGGAAGGCGTCCGCGAAGATAAGCGTTGGGGATATACCGCGACCATCCTCTCGCGTACCGAAGTGCTCGAAATCTCTATCGCGCACCTGCGCGCCAACCCGAAGCTGCGCGACGCCGTGCTCGGCAAGTTCAGTGAATTTTCAAAGGCCGACGACAGCGTGGAAGCGGTGGCGGACGCGGCTGCGCTCCAACTCGGCGCGACCGAGAAAGAGATTTCCACCGGCATCGTGGACGGCACGAACCTGCTCGTGATGGACATGGACTTGTGCGTGCGCTGCGGCAACTGCTCGATGGCCTGCCACAAGGTTCACGGCCAGTCGCGCCTGCTCCGGCGCGGCATCCACATCGAACGCCCCAAAAATCTGAACCGCGATTCGACCCAGCATGTGCTCGCGCCCTCCGTCTGCCTCCACTGCCAAGACCCGGAGTGCCTGACCGGCTGCCCGACGGGCGCAATCGGTCGTTTCAGCAACGGCCAGATTGATATTGACCCGAAGACCTGCATCGGCTGCGGCGACTGCGCGACGCAGTGTCCCTACAACGCGATCACGATGATCCCGCGCAAGCCCGTCGCGCCGCCGCCCACGACCTGGCGGACGCGCCTCGGCAAGTGGTTCAGTCTC
>DASPJG010000336.1:0-2929 GCA_035628755.1 Pyrinomonadaceae bacterium | reverse complement strand
GAAAAATTTCTCATCACGGCGGGCGCGACGCGTGAGGAGATTGATCCCGTGCGGTTTCTCTCAAACCGTTCGTCGGGGCGGATGGGTTTTGCTCTGGCCGAGGCGGCGCATGCGCGCGGGGCTGAGGTCGTGGTTGTGGCCGGGGCGACGAGCGCGGATGCGCCCGCCGGAGTTCGCGTCAGGCGCGCGCTCAGCGCGGACGAGATGCACGCGGCGGTACAGGCCGAGGTGCAGGAGGCGACCGTCTTCATCGGCGCGGCGGCGGTCTCGGATTATCGCCCGGCGCAGCGCGCCGCGCAGAAGTTGAAAAAATCGGGCGCAGCCCTGACGCTCACGCTCGAACCGACGCCGGACATTCTCGCCTCGGTCGCCGCCGCGAGACACGACCGCCTGCTCGTCGTCGGCTTCGCCGCCGAGAGCGAAAACGTCGTCGCGCACGCGCGCGAAAAACTCACGCGGAAGAAACTTGATGCCATCGTCGCCAACGACATCACGCGCGACGGCGCGGGCTTCGACGCCGTGACAAACATCGTCACGCTCATTGCGCGCGACCGCGACACGCCGGTCGAACTGCCGCTCATGTCGAAACTCGAAGCGGCGCATCGCATTCTGGACGAAGTCGTGCGCCTGCGCGGCGCGTGCGGCGCAGGCGAGCGTGTAGTCGCGGCGGGCGGGTCGGAAGCGCACGAGTAGTTAGATATGGGAGATGAAACGAGCCGAGCCGAGTTGGTGTCGCTGGCGCAAGAACTCGGCGAGAATTTGGCGTACCTGCGCGAACTCGGTGTAGATTTTTTGGATTCCGCAGGTACAATCGAGACGGCCACGGCAACGGCGCGGCTTGATGGCGAAAGCGCACAAGCACGCTCGCCCGCCGAACCGGACGCGCGGCGTTCCGCTGCTTTACAACGCAACGCCGAGGCGGAAGCGCGGCTTGAGAGAAAGCTCCCGGCGGATGCTTCGCCCGCGCCGCCCGTGACGCACGCGCCGCCCGCGCCGCGCGCAGAGGACGACGAGAAAACACACACGGACGCTCTCTATCAATCAGCATTGACAGCTTCGAGGGAGACAGCCAAGATGCCAACGAAACGTAAACCCGTGCGCACGCCCGACGCCGTCCCGCCTCCGCCGCAGGAGACGCTCTTCGGCGAGATCACGCCGCAGGACGAACTCAGTCTGCCGCGCGAGGGCGAGACCTTTGAAGACATCCGCAAAGACATCGGCGAATGTATGCGTTGCCCGCTCTGCTGCGAGGGACGCTCGAAGATCGTCCATAGCGAAGGCAACGTTAAAGCGCGCCTGATGTTCGTCGGCGAAGCGCCGGGCGCGGATGAAGACGCGCAGGGGCGTCCCTTCGTCGGTCGGGCGGGGCAGTTGCTCAACAAGATCGTCGAGGCCATCGGGATGAAACGCGAGGACGTGTTTATCGGCAACGTCAACCGCTGCCGCCCGGCCAACAACCGCACGCCGACAACCTCCGAGGCCGCCACCTGCAAGCCGTTTCTGCTGCGCGAGATTGCCATCCTGCGCCCGGACGTGATCGTCGTGCTCGGCAACACGGCGATGAAAAACCTGCTCGACACGAAGGAAGGCATCACGAAACTGCGCGGGAAGTTTATGGATTACAAGGGCATCAAGGTGATGCCGACGTTCCACCCCGCTTATTTGCTGCGCGACCCTTCAAAAAAACGCGAGACGTGGGAGGACATGAAGAAGGTGCGCGAGTATTTGAGCAAGACGAAATCCGAGAAATGATGCTTGCGCTCCACATGTAACGCTCAACCCTTTGCGCCTTTGCGTGGGAATTCTCTTTGAGAGATGAAGACAACTCACGCAAAGGCGCAAAGGAAGACGAAGAGAGTTTTGACCGGCGAAGTTGTTCAGTGTCAGACGGGTTTATTTGATCATGCCTGAATTCTCACTTTTCAATGATGACCCTCCCGCCTCCGACGAGACGCCCGAAGAGGTCAACGCCGAACTCCTGCAACGCGCCAAGCAACTCCCGCAATACAAAGAGCGCATCTTCATTTTCGGCGAAGGCGAAGCCGGGGCGCGCGTCGCGGTCGTCGGCGAGTCGCCGGGCGCGCCCGACATCGCGAGCGGCAAACCCTTCATGGGGCCTGCGGGCGATATGCTCAACCGCATCCTCGCCTCAATCAACCTCCGCCGACAGGATTGCTATTTGACGAACACGGTAAAGATGATCTGCTCCGGCGACGAGATCACGCCCGACGTACTTTCCTTCTTCACGCCCTACCTGCACCGCGAACTCGCCGCCGTCCGCCCCGAGGTGGTGATCAGTTTCGGCAACACGCCGACACGCGCCCTGCTCCGCACCAAGAAACCGATCTCTCAACTGCGCGGCGAATTTCACGCGTATCAGGGCGGACAACTGATGCCCACCTTCAACCCGGCCTACCTCCTGCGCGACCCCACGAAGAAACGCGAAGTCTGGGAGGACATGAAAAAGGTGCGCGCCCTGCTCGCCGCCGCCTGACGTGGAGGCCACAGTGGCAACCCGCACGCGCTGACTTGTTCCGTCCACGCTTCACCTTTTGCGCGCTTCACGTTAATTTAACTCGCCGTGCAAAGTTCGACCGTCATCCTCCGCCCAACCGACACTGACGCCAAGCCCGCGAGCGTCGCCGCGCAAGCAACACAGCCGCCGCCGCAGTATGCGGAGGTCGCCGTGCCGCTCCGCCTGTCGCGGACGTTCACCTACCGTTTGCCGCTGGCCTTGCGCGAAGAAGTGCAGGTCGGGGCGCGTCTGCTCGTGCCGTTCGGGCGCAAGTTGCTGACGGCTTACGTCGTCGCTTTGCATTCGGAGTTGGAGGCGGGCGTCGAGTTGGAGGAGTCGGACATCAAGGAGGCGGAGGCGTTGCTGGACGCCGAGCCGCTCATTTCGCCCGACGTGTTGGAACTCACGCGCTGG
>DASPJG010000335.1:0-3875 GCA_035628755.1 Pyrinomonadaceae bacterium | reverse complement strand
GACCGGCGCGAGCGCGCCGTCTATTCGCACGGCAACAACCGTCTGGAAATCGTCTGGACGGCCATCACCGCGCTCATCTTCATCACGCTCGGCCTGATGGGGCAACGCGTCTGGGCGCAGTTGCACTTGAACGCAGCCCCTGCGGGCGCAACCCAGGTTCACGTCGTCGCGCAACAGTTCCAGTGGAACTTTCATTACCCGGGGGCTGACAAAACCTTCGGGCGCACCGACCCGACGCTGGTGAAGGATTCCGAGTTGAACTTCGTCGGATTGGACGAGCAGGACGCGAATGCGAAGGACGATCAAGTCGTCACGACGCTGGCCGTGCCCGTCGGTCGCCCCATCGAACTGACGATGCAATCGAAAGACGTGACGCACGATCTGTTCGTGCCGGAACTCCGCTACAAGCAGGACGTTGTGCCCGGCATGGCGATCAAGATGAACTTCACGCTGACGAAGGAAGGGCGTTTTGAACTCGCCTGCGCCGAACTCTGCGGCCAGCTTCACTACAAGATGAAAAGCTACCTCATCGCGCTCCCCGCGAACGTCTACGACGAGTTGCTCGCTTTGCCGCAGGCGCAGTTTCAGGGGCGCATCACGCAGTTGATCAAGGAATACCCGATGGGGATCAAACAAGGGGCGACACCAACCACCGCATCCAGATAACAGTCCGAACCTGACTCATCCCGAAGGGAGAGGAATTCTAAGATGGAAGAGGCCACGACCCCGATTGAGTCGCCCGCCACCGCGACCCAGGTAGAAGCGGCTGAGTCCGAACCCCACGCTGGGGCGGCGCACCCGGCGCACGGCCACCACGGGCCGCCGACGGGTTTTATCCGCAAGTATATTTTCAGCATTGATCATAAGGTGATCGGCATCCAGTATCTGCTGCTCGCCATCTTCGCGGCATTCATCGGCATGTTCATGTCGGTGCTGATGCGCCTGAATCTGACGTGGCCGGGTCGGCAGTGGACGATCCTCGAAACGATCTTTCCGCTCGGCGCGCCGGGCGGCGTGATGACGCCGGAATTCTACCTGTCGCTCGTCACGATGCACGGGACGATCATGGTCTTCTTCGTCCTGACCACCGCGCCGCAGGGCGGGTTCGGCAACTATTTTCTCCCAATCCAAGTCGGCGCGGAGGACATGGCGTTCCCCGTGCTCAACATGCTCTCGTTCTGGGTAACGCTCGTCGGCCTCGTGGTGCTCATCGCGGCGATCTTCGTCGAAGGCAGTACGATTATCGGCAACACCGATTTCGTCAACACGTATCTCGGCGGCGGCGGCACGGGCACGCTCGGCCCCATCGGCGGCTGGACGGGCTACCCGCCCCTGAGCGCGCTCGGCAAGATCGCCGGGCCGGGACAGGGCGCGGGCGCGACCCTCTGGATCACTAGCATCGCCATTTTCTGCATCGCCTCGCTCCTCGGCGCGCTCAATTTCATCACGACGCTCCTCAACATGCGCACACGCGGCATGTCTCTGATGCGCATGCCGCTCACCTGCTGGTCGTGGTTTACGACGGCGATTCTCGCGCTGCTCGCTTTCCCGGTGTTGCTCGCAGCGGGCGTGTTGCTGCTGCTCGACCGGCACGCGGGAACAAGTTTCTTCATCCCCGGCGGGCTGGTCTTCAGCGACGAGGTGCTCGGAAACAAGGGCGGCTCGCCCATTCTCTGGCAGCACTTGTTCTGGTTCTTCGGACACCCGGAAGTTTACATCGCGATCCTGCCGGGCATGGGCGCGACCTCGCACATCCTTTCCACCTTCGCGCGCAAGCCCGTCTTCGGCTATCGCGCGATGGTCTTTGCGATGTTCGCCATCGGCCTCCTCGGCTTCTTCGTCTGGGGGCATCACATGTTCATCAGCGGCATGGACCCGCGCACGAGCATCGCCTTCTCCGTCCTGACGCTCTCCATCGGCGTGCCTTCGGCCATCAAAACTTTCAACTGGCTGGGAACGCTCTGGGGCGCGAAGATACGTTTCACCGTGCCGATGATGTTCGCCATCGGCTTCGTCTCGCTCTTCGTCGCAGGCGGCATCACCGGGCTTGTCCTCGGCCAGACCTCGCTCGATCTGTTCATCCACGACGGCTATTTCGTGCTCGCGCACTTTCACCTCGTGATGGGCGTGGCGGCCATCTTCGGTATGTTCGCGGGCGTCTATTTCTGGTTCCCGAAAATGTTCGGGCGGATGATGAGCGAGCGGCTCGGGCAACTGCATTTCTGGCCGACCTTTATCGGCGTCTACGGCATCTTCGTGCCGATGCACATCATGGGCATCGTCGGTATGCCGCGCCGCTACGCGTCGTTTCAGGAGTACGACTTTTTGCGCCCGCTCGATCCGCTCGTGATGCTCGTCACGATCGCGGCGATCGTGACGGCGGCAGCGCAATTCATCTTCCTCTTTAATTTCATCTGGAGCATCTTCAAAGGCGAGCGGGCGAGCGGCAACCCGTGGGAGGCGACGACGCTCGAATGGGTGACGCCGACCACGCCGCCGCCGCACGACAACTTCGGCGGGAATCTTCCGACCGTCTATCGCGGCGCATATGAATTCGCCGTGCCCGACGCGCCGGAGGATTACATCCTTCAGACGACGCCGGACGCGGGCGATGAAAACGCCGTGGCCGGGGCGGGTCAAACAGCAGCGCAAGGGGGTCAGGGGAGTTCAGGCAATGGTCACAACGGTAAGCACTAAACCGTCGGGCAGCGTCTCGACCGGGACGAAGAATCTCAATATCGGCGGGGCGGGCAAGCGCACGACGGGCGGAAACGGCTCGCGCGGCGGGCCGCAGCCGCCAAACGGAGGGGGCGACGGCCAACACCGCGCCTTCCGCGATTCTACGCCGCAGCAATATCGCATCGGCATGTGGCTGGCTCTGTCGGCTATTCTGATGATGTTCGCCGCGCTGTCGAGCGCATACGTGTTTCGCTCCACGCGGGCGCAACAAAACTGGCAAGCCTTCTCCGTGCCCGTGATGCTCTGGGTGAGCACGGCTTTGATACTCTTGAGCAGCGCGACCTTTGAAGTCGCACGGCGCGCGCTGCGAAGGGGGGCGCGCGAAGTTTACAGGCGTTGGCTCGTCGCGTCGCTCGGTTTAGGGTTCGGCTTTCTCATTACGCAACTGCTCGCGTGGCGGGGCTTGGTCGGGCAGGGCATTTACCTTGCGACGAACCCGCACAGTTCTTTCTTCTATTTGCTGACCGGGCTACACGCGCTCCACCTCGCAGGCGGCATCCTCGGGTTGAGCTATCTGGTGCTTCGCGCGCGGCGCGACGCGGCGGGAGCAAGCGACGCGGCGGGCAAAGAGCGCGCACACGTCGATGCTATCGGGCTGTACTGGCATTTCATGGACGGGCTGTGGGTCTACCTGTTCGCACTCCTTTTCCTGTGGAGGTAAGCATTGAGTACACACGCGCACGCAGCAGAGCGTCTCACCGCTGACGATTGGAGCGGAGGGACTTTCCCCTATCACATCGGCCACAAGAAACTCGGCATGTGGCTCTTCATCGTCTCGGACGCGCTGACCTTCTCCGCGCTGCTCATCGGCTATTGCTACGTGCGCGTGTCGAGCGACGCGTGGCCGACCCCCTTCGCCTTCTACCCGAGCATCATTTTCTCCACCGTGATGACGCTCTGCCTGCTGGCTTCGAGCTTCACGATGGTCATGGCCGTGGCCGCTTCCGCCCGGCGCGACCGGCGCAAAGCGCGCCGCTGGATCGGTGCGACGATGCTCGGCGGCCTCACCTTCCTCGCGCTCCACATCTACGAGTGGCTGCACCTGATCAACGACTACGGCCTCAAGCCCTTCACCTTGCCCGCAACGTGGCTCGAACGCTGGCCGCAGGCGTCGCCCCTCTTCGGCGCAACCTTCT
>DASPJG010000334.1:0-4287 GCA_035628755.1 Pyrinomonadaceae bacterium | reverse complement strand
GTCCATTCCGGCGGTGAAGGCCGTCGCCGTCGGCGCGGGCGTGGAGGCGAGCGCGCTGGCCGGGTCTGAGGTGCACGACGAGATCAACTACGACTTGGCGGCGCGCTCGTTCACGCGCCCGACGAACCGCGCGGGCGGTTTGGAGGGCGGCATCACGAACGGCGAAGAGTTGCGCGTGCGCGGCCATCTCAAGCCGATCTCCACGCTCCGGCGCGCGCTCCGCTCCGTGGACATAGACACGAAAGAGGAAGAGGCCGCCGCCTTCGAGCGTTCCGATGTCACGGCTGTCCCGGCGGCGGGCGTCATCGGCGAAGCGATGGTCGCGCTCGTCCTCGCCCGCGCGATGCGCGAGAAGTTTGGCGGCGACAGCCTTGCGGAGATGCGCCGCAACTTCGACGGCTACCGCGCGCAGTTGCGCGATTACTAAGAGAGTTTTTTATGACCCGGCGATGCGCCGGTAGCGTGCTTCGACGAGCATGTAGAGGCCGTAGGCGACGAGGCCGAGGGCGGTGAGGCCGAGCAGCCATTTGCCGTGAGACTGCCGGGTGAGAAGTTGGAGCGCGCCGTCCAGTCCCTTCGCCTCCGACGAGTTGTAGTGCAGCGCGGCCTGTATGAGGAAGCCGCCGACGATGCCGAAGACGACGCCGCGCGCGATGAAGCCGAAGCGTCCGCTGCGCGTCGCCCAAATGACGCCGCTCTCGCTCATCTCGCCCACTTTGAGCCGCTTGCGAAACTTCGCCGTGTAGCCCTTGTAACATTGGTAGAGGCCGTAACCGATCACGCCGAGGCCGCCGAGGACGACCAGCCAGTTGCCGTAAGGGTACTCCATCACGCTCGCCGTCCATGACTCCGCCGCGCCCAGCTTGCCGTCTTCTTCTGCGCCGAAGACGATGCGCCCCGCCGAATAGGCCAGACCGGCGTAGACCAGCCCGCTGCCCGTGTAGCCGAGACGCAGGGCGATGCCTTTGGCTTTTGTCCCTTTATTGTCGGCGTCCGTGATGGCCTGCACCCAACGCCAGATGACGTAAGCGATCAAGCCGAAGGCGACGATGCCCAGCATCACCTTGCCGAAGGGCTGCCGCGCGATTGAACGCATCGCGCCCTGCGTGCCCGTCGTCTCGCCGCCCATCCCCGTCGCCGCCAGCGTCGCCAGCGCGCCCACCACGATGTAGACGATGCCCTTCGCCGCATAACCGAAACGCGCGAGGCGTTCCACCCACGGGTGCTTCCCGACCTTCTCCGCCACTTCGTCCGCCGCCTCTTTTACGTCCTCGATGACCGAATCAGTTCGCTCCATTGGTTCTTACACCCGTCTCCCGCGTGTCAGTTTTATGGAAACGATGCTAACACCGATCCGAACGCGCTTGAAAGATGAAACGCTCGCTTTGGCCTGCGCCGTCTCGATGCGGCGACCCGGCGACCGCAAGCCGCCCCGGCGCGCACGCTCCGCTTCTTGCCCCGCGCTCACTTTTTCAACTACAGTGCGCTCTATCGCTCTGGTTAGATACGCTCTCGCAGGATTCGTCGCGGCGGGGGATTTCAGTTACTCCGGCACATTGTTCCGGCAGGTTCGCATGACGCAGACGTGGGTCAATCCGCCATCGGACACGCCCCTCGCCGACGGCGAGGTTCACCTCTGGCGCGCCTCTCTCGTGCAGACGCCGGACGCCCTGCGCCGCCTCCGCTCGACGCTCGCCCCCGACGAATCCGAGAAGGCCGCGCGCTACCACTTCCCGCGAGACCGAGATCACTATGTCGCCGCGCGCGGCCTGCTCCGGCGTCTCCTCGGCCACTATCTCGCACAGCCGCCGCAAAGTTTGCGCTTCTCTTACGGCGCATACGGCAAGCCCTCGCTCGCCGACGCTGCGGGCGCGCAGGACTTGCGTTTTAACCTCTCACACTCACACGAACTCGTCATCTATGCCTTCGCGCGCGGCCGCGATGTCGGCGTTGACATCGAACACATGCGCGCCGACCTCGCGGGCGATGACATCGCCGAGCGTTTCTTCTCCGCGCGCGAGGTCGGCATGTTGCGCGCGCTCCCCGTCGCCGCGCGCACGCGCGCCTTCTTCAACTGCTGGACGCGCAAAGAGGCTTACATCAAGGCCAGAGGCGAAGGACTATCACACCCGCTCGACGCGTTCGACGTGTCTCTCACGCCGGGCGAACCTGCCGCGCTCCTCGGCACGCGCGGCGACCCGCGCGAACTCACACGCTGGTCGCTCCACGCCCTCGACGCGGGCGAAGACTACGCTGCCGCCGTCGCAGTTCAAGGGACAGGTCACGCGTTGCGCCTCTGGCAGCTTTGATTCGACAGCGCGCGCTATTCCCACTGGCCGCACTTCAACTCCACGACATACGCGCCGAGTTCATTATGCGCACGCCGCGTGTAGGTGAAGGCGCGCTCCAGTGCAGCCGTCCCCGCCAGCCTTCGCTCGTCCAAATCCTCCTGCTCGTCCGGCGCGGGCGGGGGAGCAAGACCACAGATCAAACGGATCAAGGCGTCAATCATGTCGCCATCGTCGTAACGTGTGAAGGCGTCCACCAACTCGCGCGCCCGCTCTTGGCTAACGGGCAGGGTTGACCAACGCCGCAACGGTTCATCAAAATCCGGCTCTTGTTGTTGGCGTGCGTGAGGCGTGCGCGTGTTATTATTTTTTCGCATCAGTAGTTCCTTTCAACAGAGATACTGGTGTAGGGCTTGGAGTGAGCGTACACCGTCGAAAGTTGACGCTCATTCTCAAGCCCTTTTACTATCGAGGCTTGTCGCTTCTTTATCTTTCTTTCTGACAAGAGATATTCTACGCCTCCCCTTATCCATGTCAAGGACTTTTCTTTACTTGTGACAAGATATTTTGTAATTTCGAGGCTATGAGCAGCGATTACGTTTCAGTCAATGAAGCGGCGGAAATTAAAGGCGTCACGCGGCAGCGCATCTTGCAGTACATCAACGATGGCCGTCTGCCCGCGCAGAAGTTTGCCGATGTCTACATGATCCGCCGACAGGATTTGGACACCGTTGAATTGAAATCACCGGGCAGACCGCGCAAATCGCAAAGTGAGAAAGTGTCGGGGCGCGTAAGCAAAAAGGCGAGTCGAAAATAGCATTTATGAATCAACAGGCGTTTCCCCGTGTGTAAAAGATAACGACATGGGATTGATAACTACAGCGCAAGCCGCAGAAAAATTAGGAATTAGCATAAGACGCGTGCAAGAACTGATACGCACGCAACGTCTGCCCGCGCAGCAATTCGGGCGAACCTATGTTGTAAATGAGGAAGATTTGAAGCTGGTAGAGAATAGAAAAGTAGGCAGGCCGCGCAAAGTACGGGATGAGAAGGTGGTAAGGCAGACAAACAAGACAAGCCGTAAATAGGGCGAAGGATAGCGAAATTGGCCGCCACCAATAGACTACGAGCGGAGATCGAAGATGCTCATTAACTACATCAACGCCGCGTTGCGGCACGCGCATTACAAAATCCTAACTGAAAGTCAGGGAAGTGGCCTAAGTTTGGCACAGTGGCGGCAGTTACCGTAAAATCAATCTGTCGCCGGTCGCGCCGGTGTCCGGGCGTGTGAGGGCGACAATATTTTGCGGCGTTTGAGGAAGAAGAAGTAAATGGCTTTATTGGAGATCGTGACTTATCCGAACCCGGTGCTTGAGACGCCGGGCGAGCCGGTGACGGTGTTTGACGAGGAGTTGCGGAAGCTGGTCGCGGACATGTTTGAGACGATGGACGCGGCTTCGGGTGTGGGGCTGGCCGCGCCGCAGGTAGGCGTCTCGCGGCGTCTGTTCGTGATGGATTGTTCGGGCGGGCGCGACCCGAAACAGCGCGTCGCGCTCGTCAACCCGGTCGTGCTGAACGTCGAAGGCGAGCAGAACGGCGACGAGGGCTGCCTGTCGTTTCCCGGCGTCTTCTTTCCCGTCAAGCGCAGTTTACGCGCCGTCGTGCGGGCGCAGGACGTGACGGGCGCGACGTTTGAACTCGACGGCATGGATTTGACCGCGCGCTGCATGTTGCACGAAACCGACCACTGCGACGGCATCGTCTTCATAGACCACACCACCGTCCTCAAGCGCGAAATGGTCAAACGCAAAATGCGCAAACTGGCGAAGATGGCGAAGATGTAATGCGCGGCGGGCGATCCAGACCGCGCGAAACGCGGTCGGCTTGCACAGATGCGAGCCGACCGCGTTTTTGTTTCCCGGTTGTGATAACATTCGAGCCATCAGCAACCAGCCGCCAGCCATCAGCTTGGAACTTCGCAGCCGCGCGCCGAGTCGTC
>DASPJG010000333.1:0-4687 GCA_035628755.1 Pyrinomonadaceae bacterium | reverse complement strand
CGCGGGCGATTATGACAACGACTCGCGATCCGATCTTTTCGTGCTCCGCCACGGGCGCGTCGCCCTCTATCGCAACGACGGCGCGGGGAAATTTTCCGACACGACCGCCGCCACAGGCATCGCGCCTTACCCGTATCTCTCCGTCTCCGCCGCCTTCGCCGACGTTGACCACGACGGCGACCTCGACCTGTTCATCGCCGGTCATGCAGACCTCTCCGACTTGACCATCCTACCCCGGTCTTTGTTGACTCCCGGCGAGCCGGAAGCGACGACGACGGGTCGCGCCTTCGCCCTCCCGCGCGCGCCGAACCGCCTGCTGCGCAACAACGGCAACGGCAGTTTCACGGACATCACGACGGCGGCGAAAGTCGCGGGCGGCGCGGGCAACGCCGTCGCCGTCGTCCCGACCGATTACGACAACCGCCGCGATGTCGATCTGCTCGTCGTCAACTACGATGGCGCGCCCGCGCTCTACCGCAACCTGCGCGACGCCACGTTTCGCGACGTGGCGAGCGAGGTGGGCTTGGATGTGAAGGGGCGTTTCCTCTGCGCGGCGGCGGGCGACGTGAACAAAGACGGCTACACCGATCTCTTTTTCGGCGCGGACGGCGCGGCGGGCACATTTGCCCTGAGCGACGGGCGGGGGCGTTTCAAAACCACGAGCGCGCCCGCCGCGACCATGAACGCGACCGCCGCGCAGTTTCTCGACTACGACAACGACGGGTTGCTCGACCTGCTCACCGTTTCGCCCGGCGGCGCGCGCATCTGGCGCAGCCTCGGCGGCGAATGGTCGGAGGTGAGCGAGAGCGCGGTCGCGCAGGCGTTCCGCCGGAACATCTCGCCCGGAAAGCCGGAGGGCTTCCGGCGCGTCCTCGCTTCGGGCGATGTGGACGCCGACGGCGACACGGATTTCATCGTGCGCGACGCGACGGGCAATCTGCGCTTCGGACGCAACGACGGCGGCAACCGCAACCGCTCGCTCGGCGTGCGGCTCGCGGGGCGCGTGAGCAACAGGGGCGGCGTGGAGTCGAAGGTCGAGATGCGCGCGGGGAGCCTGTGGCAGAAGTTGGAAGTTTACGCCGCCGCTCCCGCTCCCGCTCCCGCCGATCTCGTCTTCGGTTTGGGAGGGCGCGAGCGCGCCGACGCGGTGCGCGTGTTGTGGCCTTCGGGCACGGTGCAATCGGAGACGGAGTTTTCCGCAGCGGCGGGCGTCGTGGGCGAAAGGCCGCAGGGCGAGCCGCGCGCGGCTGCGTCGAACGCCACGTTGACCGTGACCGAACTTGATCGCAAGCCCTCTTCGTGCCCGTACCTGTACGCGTGGAACGGCGAGCGGTTCGAGTTCATCACGGATTTCATGGGCGGCGGCGAACTCGGCTACTGGGTCGCGCCGGGCGTGCGCGCCGCGCCCGACCCGGACGAGTACGTGCGTATTCGGGGCGACCAGTTGCGCGCGCGCGACGGGCGTTACGAGTTGCGCGTGACGAACGAACTCGAAGAAGTGCTCTTCGTGGACAAGCTGCAACTCGTCGCCATCGCCCACCCCGAAGACGTGGAGATACATCCCGGCGAGGGACTCGGCAGCCCGCTCGCCGCGAAGTTCCAATTGTTCGCCGCGCGCGATGCCCGCCCGCCGCTCGCCGCGCGCGACGAACACGGCCACGACGTGCAATCGCGCATCACACAACTCGACCGTCTTTACCCCGACGACTTCTCGCTCGAACCCCTTCGCGGCTACGCCGCCGAGCATTCCCTGACGCTCGATCTCGGCGGCGACAGTCATGCGCGTGCGAGCGCGCGAAAGGGAAGCGCGACGGCGGCAAAGGCGCAGGAGCAGACCCGCCTGCTCCTTACGGGTTGGACGGATTACGCTTTCTCAAGCGACAACGTCGCCGCCGCGCAGCGCGGTCAGAGTCTCCGCCCGCCCGCTCTGCAAGTGAGAGACGCGCGCGGTCGCTGGCAAACAATCATAGAAAATATCGGCATCCCCGTCGGTCGGCCACAGACGGTCGTGGTTGACCTCACGGGGAAATTTCTTTCGCGCGCGCGCGAGGTGCGTATCGTCACGAACATGCGCATCTACTGGGATCAGATTTTAGTTGATACTTCGGGCGCGGCATCGCCCACGCAGTTAACGAGGCTCGCGCCCTTGAGCGCGGACTTGCGCTGGCGCGGCTTCTCGGCGCAAACGTCGCCCGACGGGCGCGAGCCTTACCTCTACAATTACGCGCGCGTCGCATCAGCTTCGCCGTGGAAAGTTTTCACTGGCCGCTATACGCGCGAGGGCGACGTGCGCGAGTTGGTGGGGGCGTCGGATGACATGTTCGTCGTCTCGCGCCCCGGCGATGAGTTGTCGCTCTCGTTCGACGCAGCCGCGCTCGCGCCCTTGCCGCGCGGCTGGACGCGCACGTTCCTGCTCTACGCCGACGGCTACAGCAAAGAGATGGACATCAACTCGGCCAGCCCCGAACAGGTCGCGCCGCTCCCGTTCCGGCGCATGAGCGAATACCCGTACCGGTGGCCGGAGTCTTACCCGCAGACGCCCGCCCACCTCGATTACCTCGAACGCTACAACACGCGCGTCGTCAGCGCGCCGCTGCCCGGAAGAGGAACGTTGAACGCCGAACGTTGAACGCGGAAGTGAAAACAGGTTCGCCTTTATTTCGCGTGGCGCGTGCGCGCCGCATCTTGTGAGTTGATTTATGGAACACATACGTTATTCCGTGGCCGCCTGCCAGACCGATCAACCGAACCCTACGGAGCGGCGCGAGATGCGGCGCAACACGGAGCGGATGTTGTCGCTCGTGGATTCGGCGGTGGCGGGCGCAGCCCCGTTTCTGCCGGTGCGGCTCGTCGTCTTTCCTGAGTTCGCACACGCCGCTCCGGTCTTTCCCACGCTCGAAGAGTTGCGCCGGAAGTTGGCCGTGCCCATCCCGAACGAACACACGGAACTGTTGGAGCAAAAAGCGCGCGAGCACGGCATCTACATCCAGAGCGGCTCGATGCTCGAAGTTGACCCGAAGTGGCCGACCGCTGTCTTCAACACGACTTGCCTCATCGGGCCGGAGGGCGTCCTCTACAAATACCGCAAGGTCAACACGTGGATTCCTTACGAGGTACACACCAGTCCGCACGACCTCGCGGGCTACGACGAGCCGCTCTTTCCCGTGGCCGATACAGAGATCGGGCGGATCGGCTGCGCCATCTGTTACGACTGGCTGTTCCCCGAAGCCATCCGCCAACTCGCCGCCGCCGGCGCGGAAGTGCTGGTGCGCGTCTCTGCTTACATGGACCCGTGGGGCGCGACCGAGCCGATGGATTGGTGGACTATCGTCAACCGCTGTCGCGCGTTGGAGAATACGGCCTATGTCGTCGCTGCCAATCAGGGCGCGAGTCTCAGGCACTACCCGCCCTATTCGTGGCCGGGCGGCAGTCAGGTGGTTGATTTCGACGGGCGGCTGCTGGCGCAGGCCAGCCCCGGGCCGGGAGAGCGCATCGTCGTCGCGCCCGTGGACATCTCCGCGCTCCGGCACGAACGCGCCGCCCGTCGCGGCCATCACATGCTCGCACACCTGCGCACGGAGGCTTACCCCGTCTACTCCACGCACATCTACCCGCCGCCCCGCCCCGGCGACACGGGCGCAACCGGCGCGCCGCTCTCCTATGAGACGAACAACGAGTTGATCGAAGAAGCGAAGCGCGGGCTGGATTTTTACCGTCGGGAGTAGGATTCAAACGCTGCGGGTTTCAACGCCGTGCGGCTTTCGGCGCGAATCGGATGGCGCGCGGCGCGTGCGCGGCAAAAATGAATTGACAGGGAGTTAATTCTGTATTAAAAATCTTCGTTCGGGCACGCAACAAACTGTCCTTTCGCACGTCCGATTAATCAAACAGGCTAACATTTTCTCGCCAAGAGTTGTTCTTCTCAATAAACTGCCGGGCGGGCTCATATCTTATTCGAGCCTCTTACGCCCACGGGTGAGCAGCAACTTAACCGGCATCTCCACAGCACGAGGCCCAGCTATGACACACTACCGGATCAGCCCGCGACGAGCCGCTCAACTCTTCGCGCTACTCTTTTGTTTCACCGCTTCCGCGGTATCGCTTCACGCCCAAAATAATAAAGGCACGATTCTCGGCACGATCACCGACCCTCAGGGAGGCTTGGTGAGCGGCGCGAAAGTCACCGCCGTCAACCTCGCAACGAACACTACCGCCGAAGACACGACCACCGAGGCCGGGCTCTACACGCTCCCCAACCTCGACCCCGGCATGTACCGTGTGACTATCGAGGCCGCGGGCTTCAGAACCGTCGTCAACGAATCGGTCAGGCTGGAAACCAACGCGCGCCTGCCCATCGACGCGCAACTGGAAGTCGGCGCGGTCGGCGGCGATGTCGTCACGGTGACGGATCAAGGCCCCCTCGTCGAGAGTGAGACGAGCGTGCGCGGCGACCTGATCACGGGGCGCGAGGTGACAGACCTCCCGATCCCGCAACGCAACTTCACGCTGCTGGCGGCGTTGTCGCCCGGCGTGACGCGCCCGAACCTCGGCCTGCTCGGCGGCGGCGGCAACTTCGTCGCAGGCGGCGGCGGCCAGAACAACACCGAGTCCACGCGCTTCCGCGAATCGGGCGGCTCCGTCCTCGTCGTCAACGGCGCGCGCGCGACCAACAACAATTTCCGGCTCG
>DASPJG010000332.1:0-5320 GCA_035628755.1 Pyrinomonadaceae bacterium | reverse complement strand
GCGGGGTGCGGCGGACGAGTTCGATGCCCTGTTCGCGCACGATGTCGGCGGCGAGCGGGGTGAGACGCGCGCCCTCCGCGATGCGCAGGCGCGCGCCCCGTTCGAGGCCGCGCACGTCCGCCTCGGTGATGACCGTCTTCGAGGATTCGTCGCGCGCGAAGGGCTGCTCGTCCGTCGCGCTTGCCGTAGCTTTGGCGACGGGGCGCGGCGGTGGCGGCGCGGCGGTCGCTTTCGCGGGCGGCGGCGCGGCGGCGGAAGTTGTGTGCGCGCTCGAAGATGAAGGCGTCGCTGTTTGCGATGCGTTCTCGCTCTCTTCTTCGGGCAGCGCGTTGTTGAGCACCTCGCGCACAAGGGCTCGGACACGGTCGCGTGTGGATTGTTCTTCGGGCATAAGATTGGCTACCGGCGTGCAGCCGTTAGCTCTCGGCTTTTGTAATTCGGTCTGCGCCGGTCATCAACTCAGGTCGGACGCGGGCTGAAAGCTGGCGGCTGACCGCTGACATCTTGACTTCATTGACCTGTGGCGAGCGGCTACTTTAGTATGTCGCAGCAAGAGGCGCGGGTGCAAATCGCGTCGCCTCGATTCGCATTTTTAAGCTCCGCCATTTTCCGCACCAGACGCAGTCGAGAGGAGGCCGCCCTTGTCAGCTTCAGCCGCGCCCGTCCCCAGCGAGTTCACCAACGACAACCTCGAACCGATGTTCAGCGCCGAACAGATTCAGACCCGCATCAGCGAAATCGGCGCCGAGATCGCGCGCGACTACGCGGGGCGCAACCCCCTGCTGCTCGGCGTGCTCAAAGGCGCGTTTATCTTTCTCAGCGATCTGATGCGCGCGATTGACCTGCGCGTCGGCGTGGAGTTCATGGCGATCTCAAGTTACGGCGCGTCCACGCGCTCGTCGGGCGAGGTCAAGATCGTGAAAGATTTGGACGTGCCGATTGAGGGACGCGACATCCTGATCGTCGAAGACATCGTGGACACGGGGCTGACGCTCTCCTACCTGATGGCGAACCTGCACTCGCGCGGCGCGTCGAGCGTCAAACTCGCCGCGCTGCTCAACAAGCAGGAACGGCGTCTGCGCGAAGTGAAAATTGACTATCTCGGCTTCACTATCCCCGACGCCTTCGTCGTCGGCTACGGTCTAGACTTCGCCGAACGCTACCGCAACCTGCCCTACATCGCCGTGATCAAAGACCCCGCGCGCGACTAGGACGCGCCCCCGCCTGCGTCCGGTCTCAAATCTATCATCCATGCTTCCGTCGCCCGCGTTTCGATCAGGTGGCGACTGAGGTTAACCCAGCGCGCCGCTGTGTCCAGAATGTTCGAGTCGGAGGTGACGGCGATGTGCGCCGAAGCCGCGAGTTCTGCATCGGGGTTGAAAACGAGTTCCACGCTCCACGGCCAACCTCGCTCCGCGGCTAAATGCCTAATCCTCTCCGCGAGCCGCCCGCTGTTTGAAACCGGCTTGTCCAGCAGCCACCCGACCGCCGCGGGTTGCAGGGTCGCCAGCGCGTCGCCGATCAAATCTAACGCCCGCCGGGTTTCCGACACCACGCGGTAAGAGCCGTGGACGCTCGACAGGTCGCGGACGCAACCGTCGCGGCACAACAGCAGGACTCCGCCGCCGAGCGCGGCCTCCGCCGTGATGATGAGGTTGAAGCCGTCAACGATCATCTGTCCGCCTTTAACTTCGTCGAGACGCAGGCGACGCGCGAGGCGGCGTTCGAGGCTCGCGTCGGAACAGGCCGCGCGCGAGACGGAGAAGCGTTGCCGCTCCGTCAACCCGTAGCGGTCGCCGACGAGTTTGAGCGCGGACTTCGATGCGTAGCCGCGCGTCAGCAGCCAAGACAATTCCCCGACGGCGGCGCGCAAATCGGCCAACCGCTCCGGCGCGAACAACAACCGGTCAGCCGGGTGCGCGCCGCGATGTTGCCGCCTGTCAGGACTCATCTAAAAGACCCCGCCGCGCCGGGCGAACCGTCCTCAAACCGCCATCTCAGACGGCGACCTCAACCGGCTATCTCAGCCAGAAAACTCTCGCCCGCCGTCAACTTCAGTCCGAAGTTTTCGGCGACGGTCTGCCCCATGTCGGCGAGCGAGCGGCGCGTGCCGAGGTTGACGCCGGGGCGTGCGCGCCGTCCGTAAGTCAGCAGCGGGACGTATTCGCGCGTGTGATCCGTGCCGCGATAGGTCGGGTCGTTGCCGTGGTCGGCGGTGAGGATGAAGAGGTCGCGCCCGGTCATCGCGGCCTCGATTTCTGGGAGACGCGCGTCGAAGTGTTCGAGGGCGCGGGCGTAGCCTTCCACGTCGCGGCGGTGGCCGTAGAGCATGTCGAAGTCAACGAGGTTGGTGAAGATGAGGCCGCGCGTGCGGTCGTTCTGGAGCGCGCGGATAGTCTGGTCAATCGACTGGTCGTTGTTTTTGGCCTTCAAGTCCTGCGTCGCGCCGAGCGAATCGTAGATAGAGGCGATCTTGCCGATGCACACCACGTCGAGCCCGGCATCGCTCAAGGCGACGAGCAAATTTTCGCGCGGCGGCGGGACGGCGTAGTCGTGGCGGTTCTCGGTACGCTGGAACGCGCCGGGCGTGCCGATAAACGGGCGCGCGATGACGCGCCCGACTTCGTGTTCGCCGCGCAGTATCCGCCGCGCCGTCTCGCAAATTTTATAGAGGCTCTCGACCGGAATGACCTCTTCGTGCGCGGCGATCTGGAAGACGGAATCGGCGGAGGTGTAGACGATGGGCTTGCCCGTGCGGACGTGCTCCGCGCCGAGTTCCTTGATGATCTCCGTCCCGGACGCGGGATAGTTGCCGAGCACGCCGGGCACGCCCGTCTCCGCGACGAAGCGCGCGAGCACGTCTGCGGGAAAGCCTTCGGGGTAGGTGGGAAACGCCTCTTCCAGAATTATCCCGGCCATCTCCCAGTGGCCGGTCGTCGTGTCCTTGCCGTTAGACTGCAAGGCGCAGCGACCGTATGAGCCGCGCGGGTGCGGGGCGGGCGGCACATGTGCGAGCGGGCGCACGTTGCCGAGTCCGAGCGATTGCAGGTTCGGCAGGCGCACCTCGCGCGACGCGCAGATGTGGCCGAGCGTGTCAGACCCGGCGTCGCCCCACGCAGCGGCGTCCGGCATCTCGCCCATGCCGAGACTGTCGAGGACGATCAAAACGATGCGGTCAAAGTTTTCCGACGCAGCCATAAGTTGCAAGTCTTCCCTTCACGATATTCGATCCGCTTTAACACGTTGAGCCAAGTATAGACACATCTCGCGCCACACGCTAAAGCGCGCGGGTAGCGGCGACCGCATGTCTGGCAGAAGTTGGGAGGGTCAGGGGCGAACCCGCGGTGACCCTTGAAATGATAGATGAGAAACGCCGGGGGTTTTAACTCTTCGGGGCTTGATAGCCTTCGCGGGCGATAACTTGCGCGCCCTGTAGGCCGCGCACTTCGACGCGTATCTGGCGAAAACCGCCGTCGCGCGCCTTGTTGGTGGAGTAGTAGCCGAGGCTGTATTGCTTGCCGATGTCGGCGGCGACCTGTGCGAAGGCGGCGCGCGCGTCGCGCAGGTCGGCGGCGTTGAAGGTCTTGCCGCCGGAGTCGCGCGCGAGTTCCTGCATCTCGCGGCGGGCGAGTTGGTAGAGCGAGCGGCTGATCTGCATGCGCTCGAAAGGCCCCATCTGGCAGAAATTGGAATAGTCGGCTGCCTCGGCGCGCGGGTCGAAGATTTTGCGGTAGCGTTGCAACTGCACGCGCGACAGGCTCAGGCGGCCATCGTCCTGACAGTCTTTCATCAAACGCTCCTCGACGAAATCCTCCGTGTTGACCTGTATGAAATAGGCAAGCGTGCCCGCCTGTTGCAGGCGTGCGCGCGCCTCCGCAAAGTCGGCCTCGCTCGTCGAATCAACCCCATCGGTCAGGGCGACGAGAGCGCGCCGCCCGCGCAACCCGGCGCGCGGCGGTTCGCGAAAGACTTCGCGCGCGACGCGTTCCAGGGCGTCGTAGAAGGGCGTGCCGTTGCTCGAACCGATGTTCTCGATGGCCTGTTGGAGGGCGGCGCGGTCGTCCGTCAGGTGCGTCATCAATTCGACGGTGGCGAGTTTCGTTCCCCCCTCTTCCTGCGAGTTGAAGGCGACGATGGCGATGCGGTCGCCGGGGCGCAGGGCGTCTATGAAGGCATTGGCGGCGCGGCGGATGAGGCCGACTTCGGCGCGCGTCGAACCGGAAGTGTCCAACAGGAGCGCGACCTCGAAGGGCGCGTCGGTGGCGATGAAATTGGCGACGCGCTGCGGACGCCCGTCTTCATAAAGGGCGAAGTTTTCGGCGCGCAGGTTGGTGAGCGTGCGCCCCGCGCGATCCGTCACCGTCACGGGCACGGTCACGAGTTGCGTCTCCACGCGCACCACGTCGTCCTCGTCAACCTCTTCGACGGAGGGCGAGGGCGTCGCGCGCGGCGTGCTGTTCGCGGGTGGCGGCGTTGTCGAGCCGACGCGGCGCGGTCGCTGTCGAGGCACGCCGTCCTGCGGCGCGTGCGGCGTCTGCGCGGCGGAGTCTGTGAGTTGCCCGGCGCACGGCAAGAGCAGGAGCAGCGACGCAATCGCCGCCAGCCGTGCGCGTTTTTGCTTTGAGGGATATTTCGACATAAACTTACACTTCAGACGGAAGAGTCGGCGCAGTTAAATATAGCCGCAAACCCTTGATGACTGAAAGGAGCGCGACGATGCCCGTCATCGGAAGACTCGACGATCAAGTGGAGGCCGTCTTAATCAACCCGCTCCGGCGGCAACCGGCGACCGGCGAGGCGGAGCGCGAGCAACCGGCGATTCCCGCGCCCGTCTCCGAAGAGAGCGAGCGCGCGGACTCGACCGCGGAGAAACGCGAAGCCGAGCCTGCGCTGCCCGTCTGGCTGCTGTGAAACGCCAGTGTCCCGCGCCAGTCCGTTCTGCTTGACACTGCCGACGGGCATCTTTTAGGATGGGTGTCGCTTCGGCACAACAAACGTCGAGTCTGTTTTTCAACCGGAGCGTTGGTCTTTGAAGCGGGCGTGAGAAGAGATTGAATGAGTTCGCGGGCGGGCGGTCTTTCGATGGCCGGGTGCGCGCGATCCGTTTTCATGGTGAGATGCGGCAGCCGTATGCGCGTCTTCACTAGAGGCACGTACTGTCAATGGTAGACGACCGCCCTTACAAGGCGGGGGTTGTGGGTTCGAGTCCCACCGTGCCTACCATTAGCGGTGAGTTGCCGTCGCAGCGTCAACGCCCGTCGCGGTTCAAGTTTTGAAGTTTTTGCGGAGTCGTAGTTCAGTTGGTTAGAACGCCGGCCTG
>DASPJG010000331.1:0-14041 GCA_035628755.1 Pyrinomonadaceae bacterium | reverse complement strand
CGTGGTTTATGAGACCACGGAGCCGCCCTTGCTCTATCCCCGCGCCGGACTCGATGTGACTGCGGCGGCGAGATTCGAACTCGCATCAACTCGTTTACAAGACGAGCGCTCTGTTAGCCATTGAGCTACGCCGCAAAAACTTTGGTGGAATGGGAGAGATTCGAACTCTCACCTAACAGTTTGCAAGACTGTCGCTCTGCCGAATTAAGCTACCATCCCGAAAATCACCCTGCCGAAATTGATCGCGGAGGCGGGACTCGAACCCGCTCGCTTTCGCTTATGAGGCGAATGCTCTGCCCGTTGAGCTACTCCGCAGAGTGAAAGCTGCTGGCGGGTCTGGCAGGACTCGAACCTGCGCGGACTCGTTTAGAAGACGAGCGCTCTTGTCCATCTGAGCTACAGACCCGCACTGGACGAATGGAGGCGACGGAGGGAGTCGAACCCTCAACCTGCTGTTTACGAGACAGCCGCTCTGCCGGGTTGGAGCTACGTCGCCGCTGGACATCCGGTCTCTGACAAATGTGGCCGGGGCGTGAGGCAAGCCGCGCCTCGATTCTCGACACACCCGCGCAGTCGCGTTCCGGCGGGTTGAGACACGCCCCGAAAAGTTGGTAGCCGGTGAAGGATTCGAACCCTCGACATCCTCTTTGTAAGAGAGGCGCTCTGGCCGTCTGAGCTAACCGGCTGCGTGTTGATTGGCTGTGGCGGCGGGACTCGAACCCACAACTTCTTCCTTAACAGGGAAGCACTCCACCAGTTGAGTTACGCCACAAGAAAACTCTCTCGCGCTGTTCGATGGTCGGGGTTGGAATCGAGCCAACCTCTCCGCGTTTTCAGCGCGGCGCTCATCCGTCTGAGCTACCCGACCGTGTGCTTTGCGTCGCTTCCGCTCGTGCGGGGCATGAAGGGCGGGTCACGCCCGCCCTTCATATATAGGCAGTGTTCTTCTCCTCGCGCGAGGCGGCTGCGCTGCCGCCTTCGACCTCGTCGAGAAAGAGGTATTTGCGCCATTCGGGTCGCGCCTCGGCGTAGTGGCAGAGCACGACGCGCTCCAGCCGCACGCGCAGCGCGGTCTGCGTCGTCAGCAGCGGCATGCGCGCTTCTTCGGGCGTGCGGTTGCCCTTGCGGTTGTTGCAGTCGAGACACGCCGTCACGATGTTCACGGGCGAATTGTCGCCGCCGCGCGAGCGCGGGTAGATGTGGTCGAGCGTCAGCGTTGCCGGGAGTTTGCGCTCGCCGCAATACTGGCAGCGGTACTTGTCGCGGATGTAAATGCGCAGCCGCTTCATCCCCGATGCCTCTCGGCGGCGACGCACGTTGATGTAAGCCTTGCGGCGCACGACCGACGGCACCGGATACTCCTCGCGCGGCGTGCGCAGCACCCGTTCGCCGTCCCACTCCTCGACCGTCACGCTGTTGTTGAAAAGCATCACCATCGCGCGCGCCACGCCGACCGTGCCGAGCGGTTCGTAAGTCTGGTTGAGCAAAAGCACTCTTCCGTTGATCGTCATCCGGTTTATCACCTCCTCTCTCTCTACAGCATGAAATGGCCGCACCAAACATCCGGCGTGACGCGGTGGTGTACAAGTTAAGCACCCGGCGGGACTTGAACCCGCGTTGAGCAGTTTTGCAGACTGCTGCCTTACCGCTTGGCTACGGATGCGCTGTGAAAATGTGGAACGAGAGACGGGAGTTGAACCCGCAACGCCGGTTTGGAAGACCGGGGTGTTAGCCGTTTACACCACTCTCGCCAAAGCGGGCGGGACAGGACTCGAACCCGTATCGGTCACGTTCGAAGCGTGACGCTTTTCCGTTAAGCTAACCGCCCTTTGAACAATTGGAGCACCGTGCGGGAATCGAACCCGCGTCTCGGCGTTGGCAACGCCGCGTCCTCTGCCGTCTGGACTAACGATGCGAAAGTTTGGGCGGAGTGAGAGGAATCGAACCTCCGTGAACTTGATCCCAAATCAAGTGCCTGAGCCTCTAGGCTACACTCCGTCAGTTGATGCGCCGTCGGGGGCTCGAACCCCGTCTCCGTCGCTTAAGAGGCGACTGCTTCACCCGTTTAGCTTACGGCGCGCGAAACAAGCGGAACTGGAGGGACTCGAACCCGTCATCGGCTTGCTTGACAAGCAAGTGCCTCACCTCTCGGCCACAGTTCCCTGAAAAACATTGATAGCGCGTAACGGATTTGAACCGTTGATCTCCTGATCGAGAATCAGGCGGCTTGAACCGGACTTGCCTAACGCGCCGCGTCGAACGTCTGGGTCGGCTGGCGAGAGTTGAACTCGTCGTCTTCGCGTTCACAGCGCGACGCTCTGCCGTTGAGCTACAGCCAACACGAAACCTGATAGGGATGGCGGGACTCGAACCCGCACGCGCTTGATTGAAAATCAAGTTGCTTAGACCAATTTGCATACATCCCCGCGGAAAACTTTGGTGCGCGTGGAAAGAGTCGAACTTTCACCCGTGTAGTTTTTGAAACTGCCGCCTCTGCCAATTGGGCTACACGCGCGCAGGCGTCGAATGCGGAAGGTGGGGATCGAACCCACACCCCGTAGGATCAGTTTTTAAGACTGACGCGTTTGCCCTTTACGCCACTTCCGCTCGAACCTCGAAATGCCGACGAAGAGAGTCGAACTCTTACTGACTAGTTTCTAAAACTAGTGCCTCTTCCGTTGGGCTACGTCGGCTGAAAAAAGCTCCGGGGGAAGGAGTCGAACCCTCATCTCCTGATCCAAAGTCAGGCGTCTGTGCCTGTTAGACGACCCCGGAATAGCTGAAAGAACCCGGCGCGATTCGAACGCGCGACCTCAAGCTCCGCAAACTTGCGCTCTTATTCCGCTGAGCTACGGGTTCGGAAATAATGTGAAGCCGGAGAGATGAACCAAAAACAAGCGCAGCTTGCCTTCCTTTCATCCCTCATCGCTCCTGCTTCAACGTTTCATGGTTGACGGAGGCGGCAGGAGTTGAACCTGCACGGGACGCTTTTGCCCGACTGTTTAGCAAACAGTTCCGGCTACCAGTTTCGGCACGCCTCCACGGTGAAAGAAAGTTGACGGAGAGTAGAGGACTCGAACCCCTATGAGCGTTCAGCTCCCCGGTTTTCAAGACCGGTGCCAGACCGTTTTGGCGTACTCTCCGCACGGTTTCGACAGGAGCATTCGGAGTCGAACCGAAAGCGACGGTTTTGGAGACCGCCATGTTGCCAGTTACACCATGCTCCTAAGGTTTCAAATCACGATGCGTGCGGTAGGACTCGCACCTACGTAGTCCGCAGACGCCTGATTTACAGTCAGGTGCTTTTGCTGCTCAGCCACACACGCTTGAAACTTTGCGATAAAAAACGAGGGCGAAGAATTCGCCGCGCGCTCCGCCGGATAAACCACGGCGCACGCTTCTCCGAAAGGACGTTGTGGTCTCAGAGGCTCTCGCTTGAGCGTTCAAGTCCATACCGTCCGTTGAAGGCAACACTCGCCGCCCCCGTCCATGCAAAAAACAATTCAGTTATCAAACAACAAAAAGAGCGGGCTTGAGGCTTCGACAGGGAAGCCAGCCCGCTCCTTCAATTCTCTTAAAGCTATTTTCGAGATTTGGGAGCGGGAGGCCGCTCCCGCTTTTTAAATTAGATTGACCCGACGATCAGAATTCCAGAGATTAATCGTGGAATTCGCGCCTTTACGCATGAGTCCGCCGCCGGGCAGATAGGCGGGTAACGAACCCGGACACAAGACCGCCGCGAAACCGGTGGCTTCGCTAAACAGGCCGGCATACGTCCGTTCCGAAGCCCTCTGGCCTCTGGCGGCTATGCTGTTTGAATGTGTCCGTTTCATTGACATTGAAGTTCTCATTTCTTCCTCGCGCGCATCTCGCTGTGCCCGCGCGCCAGACATTTATAAACTCGACAGGGAATATTGTCAACACTTTTTTTGTCTGTATCTCTCGGAGACCGGAATCGGGGTGCGAAGTTGCCCGCCGCGCCGGAGTGCCGGCGAGCGAGACGGGGGCGGCGATTAGCCGTCTCGACAAGACAAAAGGCTTTTGCTACAGTCTCGCCAGCCTTGAACGCGCACTCCCCGCGAGCATGTGCGAGACTCGTCCGGCTGCGATCATCTTCCCGTGTTCATCCCGGAGAAAACCAACTTGGAAGCCAAAGATAAAATACGCACGGAGCCGTCCGAACATTTCGCGGCGGCGACTGCGGCGCAACTGTGCGTTGAATGTTTGGAGACGGCGACGGAGGGCGTCGTGGGGCGCCGCGGCGAAACGCTGTGTTCCGCGTGCGCTCGGAATTACTACGTCGCCTGCGCGCTCTGCCACGGCCTGATTCCGCAGGACGAAGCGCACACCCGGAGCGACGCCGTGTTCTGTTCGGATTGTGCCGCGCAAGGAGCGCAGGCTCAGGCGGGCGACACGCCGGACGACTCGGAGATCGCCGCGCTCGTCTCGGAATACATCGGGCTGCACGCCGAGGAGAAGCGCATCAAGGATCGTCTGGACGAGATCAAAGAACAACTCAAAGCGGCGGCGGCGGGACGCGAGCGCGTGGCGGACGCGGTGACTTTGCGCGGCGAAGAGGGCGCGCTGAAATGCAGTTTCAAGACGAACCTGAAATGTATCGCGGAGAAAGTGAGCGCGCTCGAAGAACAGCTTGAACCCGAGGAATTCGCCGCGCTCTTTGAACGCAAAGTCAGCTACAGCCCTGTCAAAGACCAGCTTGAGCGTTTTCTGTCGAACGACGCCGGAACGGACGCGAACTTGCGCGAACTGATTCTCGCCGCCGTCGAGCGGACGGAGACGCCGACGCTCACCGTGGTGCGCCCGAAGAAGTAGGAACACATTCGCCTGCGGCGCAGCGAGCCGTACATGGTTTTCCACGCAGCCATCTCCGACGAAAGATAGTTAGCCCCGCTCCCTCGCATGTCCGACGCTCCCGAATCCGCCAAAAACATTTTCACCGAGCGCACGCTCGGCGCGCACCGGCTCGCGCAGTACGTCTCGCGCAACCGTTGCGAACGCTACCTGCGGCTCGCGCTCTTTCCCTCGGAGGCGAAACGGATCGCGGCGCGTTATCGCGTGGGTTTTGAAAATCTCTCGCCGCTGCTCTCCGAATCGGGACAGCAGTTCGAACGCGATCAGGTTGCGGAGTTGAGTGCGCGCGCAGACGTGTGTAATTTGCAGAACACTTCGGCGGCGGCCTTTGTCTCGGCGGTGAGGTCGCAGCGCGCGGGGCAGCGTACTTTCTACTATCAGGCGCGCCTCGAAGGGCGCATCGGCGGTTGCAATTGCGAAGGCTACCCAGACCTGATCGAGATCGAGCGGCACAGCAACGACGGCGGCGACATGGTTGACGTGACCGTCATTGACATCAAGGCGAGCCGCCGCGAGACGGTGGGCTTCCGCCTGCAAGTCGCTTTCTACGCGCGCCTCCTCGGCGACGCGTTGCGGGCGGCGGGACTCAAGCCCGCCACGTTCAAAGGCGCGATTGCCGCGCGCGACTCCGAGCTTGCGCCCGACCGGATCGAGCGGTTCGACCTCTCGCTGTATCTGGACGAGATCGAGCAACTCGTCGCGGCCACCGATTCCGACGTGTCGCGCGCGGCGGCGCGTGGGTTCGCGGACGCCTCTTATCATCTCGGCGCGCATTGCGACGGCTGCCCCTATAACGCGCTGTGCTTCATCGACACAGCCGAACGCGAAGACCTCTCGCTCGTCCCCTCGCTCACGGCGACGGAAAAGGGCGCGCTCCAGAGCGCGGGCGTGCGGACGACGCGCGAACTTTCGCGCTTGATGGACTACGGCAAGGGCGCGATGCTGCCCGCGCCTGACAGGGAGAGAGACGTGGAGCGGATCGGAGCGCGCTGGCCGCTCGGCGGACGCTTACCCGTCCTCGCGCAACGCGCGCGCGCCGCGCTCGGAAGACTCGACCCGAACGTCGAGGCGAAGCGTTACCTGCTCGGCGCGGATTGGGGGTCGCTGCCGGACGAAGCGCAGTATCCGAATCTCATTAAAATCTACGTCGATGCCGAACGCGATCATCTGGAAGATAAAGTTTACCTGCTGGCGGGCATCGTCGCGGGGCCGGGCGGGGCTATCGAGATTGTCGAGAACACGCCCGGCCAGCCCGACGAGCAAAGCGAGCGCGCGCTGCTGGTCGCGTGGGTCGCGCGGCTGCTCCCGGCGATTGCGCGCGTGGCCGATTCAAATTCCGCGCCCGTCCACGTCTATCTCTACGACCGGCGCGGCCAACGCTCTCTGCTCGACGCGCTCGCGCGCCACTTCGCGGCCTTATGCGCGATCCCGGCCTTCTACGATCTGTTGACATCCACGCCCGCGCTGACGCAGGGCATGATCTCGTTTCTCGCGGAGGAAGTCGGCGAGCGTTTGAACCTCGGCGCGGTCTGTCAAAACCTGTACGAGGTCGCGCGCGCGATGGGCTTCAAGTGGCAGGATGGGGAACGCGAGTTTCTCAAAACTTTCCGCGCCCGCATCTTCGACAACAAGCGCGCCTTCACGCGCCACGCGCAGACGGGCGAGTTCTTGGCCGCTTCGCCGGAGGAAAAGACGGAGCGCGCCGCGTGGGTTGAATCCGCCGCGCGCTTCGGCACGGAGATTCCGCTCGAATACGCCTACGCCGCGTGGGGGCTGCTCAAAGAGTCGCCGGAGATGCAGGCGCAGGAACGCACGCAGGTGCGCGGCTTTCTCGGCACGACGATTGAAGACGTGCGCGCGCTCGCTCTCGAACGCTGCCGCGCGCTGCGTTTCATCGAAGAGAGTTTCAAATACAAGAACCGGCAGGTGGAGAAAGAACCGCTCTCGCTCGAACAACTCGACCGGACGGAACTCGACCCGGACACGGTTGCGCTACATCGCGCGCTCGAAGATTTCTTCTACCTCGAACACCACGCGAAGATGCAAGAGTTGCTCCTGCACCTCTCGCTTCCGCCCGAACAACGCGCGGCGAACGGGCGCACGCTCGTCGTCCGTTGTGATGCCTATGAGCGTTCGGAAGGCGGCGAAGACCGCGCGGAGTTCAGTTTCTCCAAAACGGACGGCGAGCGTTTGACCGTCGCAGACATGGCCGCGCTTCGTTTCCGCGAAGGCGACTGGGTGGTCTTGAACCCGCTGCTTGGCGAGACAGGCGCATTTTTGCCCGCGCGCAAACTCGTGCGTGGCCGCCTCGCCGTCGTCGAAGAACTGGGCGACGCGCGCGTGCGGCTGCGCCTGCTCTCGATGAATTTCAAGAACTCGGATTTTCGCTACCCGCACTGGTCTTTCAAGCCGGAAGCGGGCGCGATCTGCACGATTGACGAGATGGCCGACGATCTCAACGCGGACAAGTTTCTGGACGCCTGCCGCCATGCCGCCTCGAACCATCTCTATCACTGGCTGACGAACGCGGAAGAAGGGAAGCGACCGCGCGGCATTCGACCGAAGCGTCTGCGCGACGCGACGGAGATCGCCGCGCTTGCGTCGCGCGCGCAAGCTCCGCACGGGCTGACGGAGGCGCAGGCGCGCGTGATCGGCGGTTACTTGCAGGAGCGCGTCCTTGTTTTGCAGGGGCCGCCGGGAACGGGCAAGAGCCACACGCTCGGCTTCGCCGTCATCGCGCGTGCGCTCGCGCTCGCCACTCCGGCGCGGCCTTTCCGCGTCGCCGTCGCGGCCAAGACACACGCGGCCAGTTCCATCGCACTCTCAAGCATCGCCCGCCGCGCGCGGCAACTGTCGCGTGCGGGCGCGCTCGATCCGCAACTCGCGCCGCTTGCGCGCCTGCGGGTGGCGAAGATTTGCAACGACGCGGGGGAGGAGGTGGACGAAGGCGTCGAGCGTTTGTTCGCTGATGGAGGCGACGAATTGAGCGCGGGCGAGCAGTGGGCGATGCTGCTCGGAGAGCCTCTGCTGGTGGTCGGCGGCACGCCGGGCGGGATTTATAATCTGGTGAAGAAAGGCGCGTCGAAAGGCAAGGCGATTGACTGGACGCAGGAGTTGTTCGATCTCGTCATCGTGGACGAGGCTTCGCAGATGGGCATCGCGGAGGCTCTGACGGCTGCGGCCTTCCTGCGCGGCGACGGCCAGTTTATCGCCATCGGCGACCACCGCCAGATGCCGCCCATCCTCGCGCACGCGTGGGACAGGGAGAGCCGCCGCGATCTCAAACGCGCGCAGCCGCATCTCTCTATCTTCGAGACGCTGCGCGCGCTCGGCTTCGAGAGCGAAGCCCTCGATCAATCCTTTCGCATCCCCGCGGAGATCGCGAGCTTCCTGCAACGCCACATCTACGCGGAGGACGGCATCAACTTTCGTTCGGACAAACGCGAGCGCATGGCTTCCGACGACACGCTCACGGGCTGGCTCGGCGCGGCCTTCGCCCCGGAACATTCGCTCGTCGTCGTCGAACACGACGAAAGCGGCTCGCAACAGTCGAACGAGTTCGAGGCCAAGCTGGTTGAAGAGTTGGCGCGGGTGGCGTGCGAGCGATTGGGGTGCGGCGGCGAGGGCGGCATCGGCGTCGTCGTGCCGCATCGCGCGCAGAAGGCTCTGTTGCGCGCGCGCCTCCCGCAACTGGCCAACTCCATTGACACGGTGGAACGCTTTCAGGGCGGCGAGCGCGAATTGATCATCCTGTCGGCCACCGTCTCCGACCGCGAGTTTGCGCACGCCGAGAGCGGCTTCCTGCTCGAACCGCGACGCCTCACGGTCGCCATCTCGCGCCCGAAACGAAAACTGATCGTCATCGCCTCGCGCGCTGTCTTCGATCTCATCCCCGCCGATCTGGATGAATACGAGCGCGGCGCGCTGTGGAAGTATTTACGCCACGAGTGCGGGCAGACAACTCTCTGGGAGGGCGACATCGAAGGGCAACGCGTGCGCGTCCGCACGCTATGCGAGAGCTGAAGTTTTGCCGATAGAAGGCCAGCGAAAAAGCCCCGCCTGTTCGTAGCGCGGGGCTTTCGTGCGTGGGTCGAAGTCGGGGAAGTGTTTACTGCTTGACGAAGACGCGCTTGGTCTTCTGCATGCCCTGTTCGCCGCTGAAGGTGAGTTCGATGGTCAGCGTTTTGCCGTCGGGGGCGAGCCACCACTTACGCGTGGCAGACACTTCGTCGGGGCCGTTAGGGCCATCGAGCGTGGCCGTCTCGCTCACTTCCAACGCCGCGCCGTCAGCCGACCACTTGGCGGTGCGCTTGCCTTTGCCGATTGCGCCCTGCGGGCCTTGCGGGGTGAAGTCGGTCTCTTTACCGTCGGCGGTGTAGTTGTCTTTGATCACGCGTTCGCCCTGCGGCGTCGTGACTTTGGTCTCCAACTCGATCTTGTCGCCGGTCTGCGTGACGGTCATGGTCTGTTCGATGTTGGGCGGCACGCCTTCGCTCTTCGTCTTGTCCATCACCCACTTGCCGCTGAAGTCAGCCTTCGCCGCTGCGGCGGCGGCGACCAGACTCAAAGCGACGAGCGCGACGGCGACGCCGCCTGCTGCGATCTTGCGTTTCATGTAAGAACTCTCCTTTTCGCGGGGTCAAATCTAAATTTGCGGGAACTGCACACGTTAATACGCGGGACGGCGAAAATCGTTTCGCCCGTCAATAACAAAATTCCGCGTGCGTCGCATGGAGGAATCGGAAGGGCAGGCGCAGCGGTAGTCGTGCATGTGAGCAGGGAAGCGCAGCCCGCCATTACGTTGCATGCGTGACGCAGCGGAGGCATGAGCGGAGAAACGCGCGCGGAGTGCCGGGCGCGTTTCAGGCTTTGACCGTCAGGGATAACGCCGCACGCTGGCTCGCGCCGTGCGGACGCGCGTTCCGGTCGGGTGCCTCTGACCGGAACGCGCGCCGTGCGTGCCGTTTACTGTTCGGGTGATGCCGGAGCGGTGGAAACTGCACCGGCAGCCGTCTCGCCGCCGACGATAACGAGCCTGCCGCCCATCTGGACGCCCGACAGCATGAGGTTGCTTTGCTTGTCCTTCGCGGTCAAATAGGTGACAGGATAAGTGACCTTGCCTTCTTCGAGGCGTCCGGCGGCCTTCGCGATGATCTTTTTGCCGCTGCGGACGGTCAACACGTTGGTCGTCTCGTCAAAGGTCACGATGTAAGTGCCCTTCTTGACGAGCGTATCGCCGACTTTAACGTCTTGGCTGAAAGTCACGTTCTTCGATTTCCCGCCCGCGAGGGCGACGGAGCAGAGCAGGGTGCAGAGTGCGAGAGAAATTGCGACGCGGTGCAAACTCTTTTTCATCTTTATCAACCTTTCGTAGCCCACTTGGGGATGGATGTTTTCGGGTTCTGACTTCAAGGAGGAACAGCTTGAGTTCCGCAAGCATGAACGACGGCGCGCGCGAAAGGTTTGCAGAATGTGACGAGGCGCGAATGACCGTGACGAGTGGTGTGTTTGAAGGGATGAAAGGATGAACGCGCCTGCGACAGGCACACGCACCCGAGGATCGTTTCGCTGAAACAAGAGGCGCGCGCAGGCGGCGCGAAGAAGGGAACACCCGGCAGGAAAGATGTAGAAAAAGCCACTCCGAAGAGTGACTTTAACTTATGAGCAACTATTGATACACCCCGGCAAGAGAGTGCCGCCCTCAGGGGAGCAGTAGGATTTTACCTGTCGTCGCCCGGCCTTCAAGCTGCCTGTGCGCTTCGGCGGCTTCGCTGAGCGGAAATGTTTTCTCTACCCGCAGCTTCAGCTCGCCCGTCGTGATCCAGTTAAGCACATCCCCGGCGCGCCAGAGCAATTCTTCGCGCGTCAGGGCGTACTGCGCCAGAGACGGCCTCGTTAAATAGAGAGAGCCTTTTTGCGCCAGCAGCGACGCGTCAAACGGCGGCACGTTCCCGCTCGATTGGCCGAATAGAGCCAGCAGCCCGCGCGGCGCAAGCGAATCGAGGCTCTTCATAAAAGTAGTTTTCCCCACCGAGTCATAGACGACCTGAACGCCACGGCCTTCGGTCATGCGCCTTACTTCCTGCTGGAAATCCTGCTCGGTGTAGAGGATCACCTCGTCCGCGCCCGCCTCGCGAGCAAGGCGCGCCTTCTCTCGCGTGGACACCGTGCCGAAGACGCGTGCGCCCGCCCGTTTGGCCATCTGGATGAGCAGCAAGCCTACGCCCCCGGCGGCGGCATGGACGAGTGCCGTGTCACCGCTCTTCAGAGGATAAGTCGAGGTGGACAGGTAATGCGCCGTCATGCCCTGAAGCATTGCTGCCGCGCCCGTCTGCGCGTCTATTCCATCGGGCATCTTCACCAATCGCGCAGCCGGGACTGGGGCGTACTCCGCGTAAGAGCCGACGACCCCCGCGTAGGCCACGCGGTCGCCGACCGCAATGTCGCGCACTTCAGAGCCGACCGATTCGACCGTGCCTGCCGCCTCCGTCCCCGGCGTGAAAGGAAGCGGCAGCGGGTAGAGACCCGTCCGGTGATAGACATCAATGAAATTAACGCCGATGGCTTCTATCTTAACGAGCGCCTCATTCGGCTGAGGCTCAGGCTTCTCTATGTCCTTGTAAACCAGTTCGTCAGCGCCGCCGTAAGATTCAACTCTGATTGCCTTCATGGTGGTATACGCTCCAATCCTTAACTATCCACAGCATACACTTGATTCGGTTTGCGAGGGCAACGCTGTGTGTCCTTCAGGCTGAAGATTTTCGGAATTTGATGCAGACCGCCGAAGGCTCAAGCTGAGATGGGTCGGAATCTTTCGAGGGGCTAAACCTTTTCTTGATTACAAGTTTTTGCTACTCTGCGGCGCATGAAAAAGCTCACCTGCTGCGCCGCTCTGCTCGCTTTAATCTTCTCCGTCCTGCCCGCCGAGATGCATGCTCAAACCGGCGCGCCCTGGCAGTCCGAATCCCAATCAACAATATCGGCCAATTCGGAAATTATCGAAACTCGCCCGATAGACATCAAAGGCTGTATCAAAGGCTCTCGTTCAGGACAATTCGTGATCAAGGACGCTGAATCTTTCCAGAATGCCATCCGCGCCGATGGCAGCCGGGACTGGTGTCACAAAAATCTTGAAAGCATTGATTTCACAAAACATTCCCTGCTTGGCATCTCACTCATCACGGACTATTGCAACCGCCCGCGGGGGCTCGCTCATCAACTCATAAAGGACACGACCACTAAGAAATATCTTTTCGACATCAGCTATGACACGCCACGAGGCGTCTGCCGCCGCATGGGTTATTGGGATGTGTGGGTGATTGTCCCCAAAATTCCCGACGATTATGAGGTCATGTTTAAAGTCAGAAAAATACCATTGAATGAAACTGAGCAATAGATAAGACAATCACGGAGCCGCGTGCAGAAGCCCATTGCATTTATGCAGAGGGATGGATGCGTAGCCATTCAGGGGGTGAGGACAGTAGCCACATATAGAACAGGCGGGATGCTCCCAAAAGCCATCCCGCCTGTTCGCTTATTTAGAACTGATGCGTCTGCACCCCTCCGCATATATTCTATAGATGCGCAACGCGAGTGGCCATTATAGCCACCCAAAACTCGTGCGACGATCCACGCTTGGGGTGCTGAGGCTCTACGGTTGTACCTTTATGTCGCCGCTCTCATACGCTAGGTTGCCGAAGATATGCGACGAGAGGGGGTAGTCCCTACAGCCGAGCACCGAACTACTCTTAGGCTGCCGCACCCCCACGTCGTCAGCGCGTTCGGCATCCTTCGCCAACCACGTCAGAGTCGCCCCGTTATCATCTGCCCGCTCCGCGTCCTTAGGCACCCAACCCCCGGTGGCCGGGTCGGAAAGGATCCACGTCAGCAAGTCCCCTGTCCTGATGTCCTCCCCCCGGTCTTCGACCACGAGCAGCACCCACCGCCCCACGTAGCTCTTGGGGGCAGCTTCTCTGACAGTGCCGCCCATCACAGCCCTGTTCTTGTACACAGTCAGACAACTGAACTCCGCCTTCATGTAGAAGTCCGTGGTCGAACCGCTCAAGCGGGGGTCACCGGCGGCCTCCGCGTCTTGCTGCGACATCACGAGTTGACCGCTAAAACTCAGCCGTCCAGACGTCGTGCCTTTCTCGTCCGCCACTGCGCTGAACTCTACGTACTTCGGCAAGCCGTCCGCCGACGTGAACTTGTAGCTGCCTGAGGCGGATGTCATCCCCGTCTGGGCGGTGGTCAGCCGCGAACTCGCTGAACTCAGCAGGGTCAGTGCCAGCAATAGGGCGCATGCTATATTTCTCATCAGGGTAACTCCTTAGGAAGTTCAAAGAGTAAGGATGGGGGCGAGGGCGACTACTTATATAACCGTACCCCACCGGAAGTCAACGGCGAACATTCTCAGACAGGGGCGTGCAGTATTGGACGCGCTGCAAGAACTCCTACCAATTGACACACACACACAACAACGCATCCAACCCTCCCCTCAATAACACCACACTCCCCTCCGGCTTTCGTGTCCAGATGGGCAGCTTCCGCCCGCTACCGGCCTTGCAGTAGCAGGTCGCAAAATGAGTAAGAGGCAACAGAAGGGGCAAAAGAAAAACGGGCGTCAGAGAACGCCCGTAACTTCCTGACTGAGTTAATACACCCGGTAGGGCTCGAACCTACGACCTTTTGATTCGAAGTCAAACGCTCTATCCAACTGAGCTACGGGTGCGTGTTGGCTGCAATGCGCGGGAGGATAACATAGGCGCGTGTGTTTCGATTAGTGGGGCGTCGTCGCCGCGCCGTCTTTGAGTAGTCCGGCCTGAAATTCCTGGCGGATGAAGCGGACGAGGCCGCCGATTTGTTCGGGGGTGAGCCGTTTTTCAAAGCCGGGCATGCCGTCGCCGCCTTTGGCGATCTGGCGCGCGAACTGCGCGTCGGTGTGGTTAAGTCCGTGACCTGATTTGAAACTGGGGACTTTGAGCGTTCCGCCGTCGCCCATATTGACCACGCCGCCTTCGCCGTTATCCTTGTGGCAACGGATGCAAGCGGCGTTATAGGTGGCGCGCGCTGCGGCGAGTTCATCTGTGGGCGCGGGGGGCGTCGTGGGCGCGTTCGCATTGGCAGCGGTCGCGTTGGTGGCGTTCGTGTTGCCGGTTTGAGGAGTGTC
>DASPJG010000330.1:0-2341 GCA_035628755.1 Pyrinomonadaceae bacterium | reverse complement strand
CCTGCCGCCCGAGGATGACCACGCCGGATTTCACGCGCGCCAGGAGCGTGTCGGACAATTGCCTGAGTCCCGCCGCATCAAGTTCGCTCGCCTCGCGCGCGAGCACGCGGACGCCCGCCACCTCGCGCACGTCGTTGCCGTTACCGGAAGACGCGCCGCCGCCCGCGCCCCCTCCGCTCGCGAGTTTTTGTTTCAACTCTTCATTCGTGCGCCGCGCGCGCTTGAGTTCTTCCTGAAGCCGCTCGACCGTCGCGGGCAGATCGCCCCGCGTCGAGCGCAGATTCGACGCAACCTGATCGACGAGAGCCTCCGTCTCACGAAAGCGTGTGAGTGCGTCCCAGCCCGTGACGGCGCGGATGCGGCGTGTGCCCGATGCGATGGATTCGTCGCTCACGATCTTGAACAGGCCGATGTCGCCCGTCGAACGGACGTGCGTGCCGCCGCACAACTCCTTCGAGAAGGCGTCGCCCCCCACACCCGGCACGCTCAGCACGCGAACCTTCTCCGCATACTTCTCGCCAAACAGAGCCATCGCGCCCGACTGCATCGCCTCTTCGAGCGCGAGTTCTTCCGTCGCCACCTGCTCGTTGCGCAGGATGTGATAGTTGACGAGCCGTTCGATCTCCGCGATCTCGTCGCGCGAAAGCGGCTGGAAGTGCGTGAAGTCGAAACGCAGGTAGTTCGGCGCGACGACCGACCCGGCCTGCTTCACATGCGTCCCCAAAACCTCGCGCAACGCGGCGTGCATCAAGTGCGTCGCCGTGTGATTGCGACGCGTCGCATCGCGCTTCTCGACATCCACCCGCGCCGATACCGTGTCGCCGACTTTCAAACTCCCCTTTTCGACCTTGACCT
The DNA here is from genome assembly GCA_035628755.1 of Pyrinomonadaceae bacterium. Classification (GTDB taxonomy): domain Bacteria; phylum Acidobacteriota; class Blastocatellia; order Pyrinomonadales; family Pyrinomonadaceae; genus JAIVJZ01. Next base: position 1,486 of record DASPJG010000330.1, on the reverse strand, counting down.
TGTGAACGATCAACCCTTGCGCGGGCGAGAAAGTGTCCGTCACAACAGCGTGCGCACGCTCGCCGACGAACACGCCCACGTCTCCCACCTGCCCGCCGCTCTCGGCGTAGAACGGCGTGTGATGCAGCACGGCCTCGCCCTCTTCGCCCTCGTTCAACGCTTGAACTTCATCCTCGCCTTTGATCAAGGCGACGATTTTCGATTCCTCAACACTCGTCGCCTCGTAGCCTTTGAACTCAGAACGCGTATCTGTGCGCCTTGATAATGCGACATAGACGGGTTTGATTTTTTCTTTTTGTTTGGTTTTGCCAGTATCAGACTGCTGCTGAAGTTTCTTTATCTCAGCTTCAATCAATTCGTTGAAACGATCTTCTTGGATTTTTTCGTGACTGTTCCCATGGATAAGGTTAAAATTCGTGAAGCCTCCAGCCTCTCTATAGTGATCATTTAAGGCAACAAATATCAGGTCAGTATCAAGACCAAATGTGTCTTTCAATCTAGCTAAATCCTCTAAATGAAGACTATATTTGTGCGTTTTGCCTAGTAGGTCATCGAGTTCTTTCAATCCACGAATCATTGTTGAAATGAAGCGTGTTTCTTCCAACTCCACCATCTTTTGAATGAAGTTACGTTGATTTTCAAGCTCTGGATACGCATCTTTCATTTGATCAACAACATAGTTCGTGACCTTATAAAAGAAAGGCTCCTTTAGCTCTAGTGTTTGGGAACCATGTCTTAACGCACGGCGCATTATCTTGCGAAGAACATAGTTTCTATCTTTGTTGCCGGGCAGGATGCCGTCGGCGATGGAGAAGGCGGTGGAGCGCGCGTGGTCGGCGATGACGCGCATGGCGAAGCCTTCCTGCGTGTCGGGTTCGTAGTGGCGGTCGGCGAGTTTGGCCGTGAACTCGATGATGGGGCGGATCAAGTCCGTGCCGTAGTTGGAAGTCTGGCCTTGCAGCACGGCGGCGATGCGTTCGAGTCCCATGCCCGTATCGACGGAGGGCTTAGGCAACGGCTCAAGCCTATAGGATGGATATTTCCCGGTCTGCGGGTCTCTGTCGCCGATGCCCTCGCGGTTGAATTGCATGAAGACGAGATTCCAGATTTCCATCGTCGTGTCGCCGGGGCCGTTGACCAACTCCGCGCGATTCTTCGTGGGGTCTTGCGGGTCGTCGCCCATGTAATAATGAATCTCGCTGCACGGGCCGCAGGGGCCGGTGTCGCCCATCTGCCAGAAGTTGTCCTTACGCCCGAAACGCAGGATGCGCTCTTTCGGCGCGCCCACGCGCTCCCAGAGAGAGACGGCCTCTTCGTCCGCGGCGACTTCCTCATCACCCTCAAAGACCGAGAACCAGAGGCGAGCCGGGTCGATCTTGTATTCGTTGACCAGCAAGTCCCACGCGTAACGGATGGCGTCTTCCTTGAAGTAGTCGCCGAAGGAGAAATTGCCGAGCATCTCGAAGAAGGTGTGGTGGCGCGCGGT
>DASPJG010000329.1:0-6167 GCA_035628755.1 Pyrinomonadaceae bacterium | reverse complement strand
CAAAACTCGCACGCGCCGCACGCCCCCGCAACAAGCGACCGGCGACACGCAACTCTCCTTTGAAGACTTGATGTGAGAATATGTATCCGGCATGAAAACAGCCCGCGAGTTCAAGCAAACTCGCGGGCTGTTTCGTCTCTGCTCGCCGGGGCGCGCATCATCTCGTCGCGCGGCGGCGAATGCCTTGCAGTTCCTTGCTCACGTCCACCCAGCGGTTGTCGCGCTTCAAGTAGACGCGCGGCTGCGTGAATGGATATTTTTTGCCGAAGGCAGGGTTGGCGGCGAGCAGCGGGCGGATCGTGGCCGCATCGCCCGTCGTCACGCGCCAGCGACCGCCCTCGCGCACGAGGTATTGCCGCGCCACGATCTTGGCCGCGCCCGCGAACGGCGCGCGCACGCGGCCATACACGACCGAGTCAACCATGCCGAGATCGCCTGCGACGCGCACCGCGCCGATCTCCAAGCGTTCCAACTCGTACATCCCGCGCGTGCGTTCGAGCGCGCCGACAAAGCGTTCGCGCGTCACGCGTCGCTGCGACGCAGAGGGCAACACTTCGTAAAGCGAGTTGTAATCGCCGCCCTTCAATTGTTGAAACGCGCGCTCGACCGCGCTGCGCGCTTCCGCCTCGCTCGGAGCGACGCGCGCCGGGGCAGCCCATGACACCGCGCTCCCGGCCAGCGTCACCAGAAAGATCGCGGCCAGCAGCCTGTGCGTAAAAGCGAAAATTTTATTCTTCATCTTGATCTTCAAACTCTTCCTCTTCATCCCGAGATTTCTCATCGGCTTCGATGCCGCGCGGTCGCAGGCGGTTGCGCTCATTCCAGAACCACGCGACGACGCCGAGCGTCGCCACGACGAAAGCCGCGTCCATACGTTGCGCCAGCAGGAACACCGCCGCAAGGATCAGACACAGACCGGCGACGATGCTCCAACGCTCTGAGAACACGCGCATCGAAAACCTCTCAGCACGCGCCTCGTCCGGCGTTGCCGTTTGCCGCGCGCCCGCGCGTCTCGCCCGCATCGTCTCTGTCTTCTGTGAACGGCAAAACTTTTAGCGGATGGTGACGGGAATGGATGTCTCGATAGTCGTCGGTGGGTAGCACTTCTCGTCGTCGCAAGGCTGCACGCGCAGGCGCGCGGCGAGGGCGTGCTGTCCCGGCGCGGCATCGCGCGGCACGCGAACCGTCATCGTGATGCGCGCGTCGCCTTCGTAGACGGCGAGCGGCACTTCGGCAAAGGGAAACTTCTTCGTGAGCGGTTTCGGATAGATGATCTTGTCAACCGCGATGCCCGCCTCCGGCTTGACCTCAAGCGAGGTGGGAATCAGAAACCTCTCCGTCGCCGGGTTGGCGTTCACGTGATAGCCGCTCTGGATGGCGAGGCGCACGGCGGCCTCCTTCGTCTCGCCCGCCCGCACCTCTAAGTTATCCGCGCTCGCTTGCACGATGCCTTCGAGCGGCGACTTCGGCGTGTTCGCCGCCGCGTTCGCGTTCGACGGCGCGGGCGCGCTCGCGGAGTTGGCGGGCGCGCTCGACGGAGGCGTGTCGGACGCACACGCCGATAACGCGACGAGCAGCAACAGCAACGGCCAGATTTTCTTGTTCACGCCTGCGCGTTCCGACTTCATTATTCCTCTCCCTCTTCCTCTTCCGCCCCGTGTTTCTTGTCGGCGCGTTTGATGCCAAACTTTTCGAGCCGGTATTGCAGCGTGCGGAAGGTGAGGCCGAGCAGTTTCGCCGCCTTCGTGATGTTGTAGTCGGTGCGCTCCATCGCTTGCAGGATCAGGTTGCGCTCGAACTCCTCGAAGGAGATGCCTTCGTGCGGCAACTTGAACGCGCCCTCGACCTGCGTGCGCACTTCCTGCCTGACTTCGAGCGGCAGGTCTTCGACCGTAATGAGGTCGGCCTCGGCCAGCAGGATGGCGCGCTCGATGGCCGATTCGAGTTGGCGGACGTTACCCGGCCACGCGTATTCGAGCATCACGACGCGCGCCTCCGGCGTCAGCCCGCGAATGAGCCGCGAGGTGTTGCGCGTGTGCTTCTTCAAAAAGAAATTGATGAGCACGGGGATGTCTTCGCGTCGCTCACGCAGGGGCGGGATGTCAATCGAAAGGACGTTGATGCGGTAGTAGAGGTCGTCACGAAATCTGCCGTCCTTGACCATCGCTAGCAGGTCGCGGTTGGTCGCGGCGACGACGCGCACGTCAATCTTGATCGGGCGCGTGCCGCCGACGCGCCTGATTTCCCGTTCCTGCAAGGCGCGCAGGAGTTTCGCCTGCATCGAGATGTCGAGTTCGCCGATCTCGTCGAGAAAGAGCGTGCCCCGGTCGGCCACTTCAAACAGCCCCTTCTTCTCGGCGTGCGCGCCCGTGAAGCTGCCTTTCTCGTGGCCGAACAGTTCCGACTCCAGCAAATTCTCGTTGATGGCGGCGCAGTTGACGGCCTGAAACATCTCGGTCGCGCGCTGGCTCTGGTTGTGAATCGCGCGCGCGATCAACTCTTTGCCCGTGCCCGACTCGCCGCGAATCAACACCGTCGAGGCCGACCGCGCGACCTTCAAAACCATCTTCTTCACCGATTCCATCTCGGGCGAGTCGGAGATGATTTCGCTGTCGAGCGATTCGAGTTTCGTGAGCGCGCGGCGGATGGTGTCGAGCAGCGTCTCGCGGTCGTAAGGCTTTTCGAGATAGTCGAACGCGCCGCGCCTGAGCGCATCTTTGGCCGAATCAATCGAGCCGTGCGCCGTCAGCAAAATGACAATGATGGACGAATCGTAGGCGAGCAGGCGTTGGAGCAGTTCGATGCCGTCCATGCCGGTCATCTTCAGATCGGTGAGCACGAGGTCGAAGCGTTTGTCCTTGACGATCTTCAACGCCGCCTCGCCTGACGAAGCGGTCATCACGTCGTAGCCCTCAGCCGACAAGATCATTTCCAGAATCTCTCGCTGCCCCCGCTCGTCGTCCACCACGAGTATGCTTTTGCGTGCCATAGTCCCTCAATTGATGTACGGCGAAGGCGAACCGATGAACGATGAATAGAAAACAAGCTTCGTTTTATTCATCGTTCGTCTTCCCCTTCTCGCCGTTTCCCGTTGTTGGTAGTGTAACTGTAAACGTCGTGCCTTCGCCCTGTTTGCTGGCGACGCTGATCGTGCCGTCGTGATCGTCAACGGCTTTCTTGACGATAGCGAGGCCGAGTCCCGTGCCCGTCTCCTTGGTGGAGAAATAGGGTTCAAACACCTGCGAGACGTTCTCGGCTTCGATGCCGCGCCCTGTATCCGCGATGCAGACGCGTGCGTGTTGCGGATCGCCGGACGAGAGCGTGACCGTCAGCCGCCCGCCCGTGCCGTCGCCTTCCATTGCCTGCACCGCGTTGATAATAAGGTTTGTGAAGATGGAACGTAAAGATTCGGCGTCGCCCCGCACGGGCGGGATGTCGCCTTCAACCTCGATGCGCGTTTCGATGTTGCTGTCGGCGGCCTGTGCCTCGACGATGCGCAGCGCGTCTTCGACCGATTCGCGCAGGTTGACGGGGCGCATCTCAAGTTGCGCCGGGCGAGTGTATTTGAGGAACTCGGAGATGCGCGTGTTGATGCGCGCGACTTCCGTTTTGAGTTGCGTCGTGAGTTGTTCGACCATCGCGCGCTTCTGCGGGTCATTCGGTGCGAGCGAGGTGCGCAGGTGGTCGAGCGTGAGGTTGATGTAGTTGAGCGGGTTGCGTATCTCGTGCGCGATGGCCGAGGCGAGCCGACCGACGACGGCGGAGCGTTCCGCCAGATTGAGGCGGCTTTCGAGATCGCGCATGCCGCCGAGCCGCGCGATCATCTCGTTGAAGACGGTGGCGAGCGCGCCCATCTCGTCGCGGCGCGTGGCGGAAGGGACACGGAAGTTGAAATCTCCGGCGGCCACGCGTTGCGCCGCGTCCGAGAGTTCCTGAATCGGGCGCGTGAACCGCCAGACGAGAATCGCCGCCGCGAGCGTGGCGATGAGGAGCACGACGAGCGTCGGGAGAAGCGGGCGGGCGTCCTGCCAGAGCGAGTGCGACTCGTGCATCTGCGCCGAGCCGAGCACGACGATGATGTAGTTAAGCCCGCGCGAAGTGGCGGTGGAGATGGTGAAGGCGCGCGGCTCGCCCGCGATGGGCTGCGTGCTTGCCAGTTGATCGGCGTTGACGAGGCGCGGCAGTTGCGCCGTGGCGACGGTGAAGTATCTGTCCGTGCCGTCTTCGAGCCGCACCGGGATGAATTTGGGGTCGAGGCTGTCGTCAATGATGTCTTCGTCGTCCAGACGGTTGGGGATGTGTCCCTCGTCCTTGACGACGAGGACGTTGGTGATGCGCTCGGCGTGTTTCTCGCGCAGATGAAAACCGAGTTCCTTATCTAATTCGCTAAGCCGTTTGGTCGAAGGGAAGGTTTGCGCGGCGAGCGAGATTCCGGCGGCCAGCGCCTGCTCCTGCTCGGCGATGGTGCGGGCAACTTGTTGCTCCGCAAGGCGATTCAAATAGAACTGCACGCCGAGCGTGGCGATGAGAAGCCCGGCCAGCACCAGCAGCAGACGCACCCGGAAACTATTTAAAAGTCTGAAAATTCCCATTTGAGACGTGACGTTTTAATACATCATTCCTTCAAGTTGAACGATAGACGCCTTACGCTAAATAAAATTAACTAAAGGTGTTGCCGACACTAATTTGTGATGTTATAGTCGCAAGCGTCTCCAACGCAAACCCCCCGGAGACTCTAGGGGGATTGTCTCCCCGCCATGCCAGCAACGAAGATCGTAAGTTTGAACTAAAAGGAACTGTTTGAAAGAACGGTTTTGGGGAGCGCACTTTCAAGGCTCGACCGACTGTTCGTCCGAAGACCGTTAGGACACGCCGAAACAGCGCACACCCTCGCGCAAATGAAATCGCCCGGACGTGTTCACCCAAATCATGTGCTGACAAACCGCACGGACTTCCACCCCGGAAGAGCCGTGTACTCTCGAATAGCTTTAACCGGAGAGGATTTTTTGATGACCCGAATGCCACACCCCCCGTCCCCCTTTCTCGTCTCCTTACTCTTAACCTTCTGCGTTGCCGCCTCTGGCTTTGCCGCCGCCAAGAAACCCAAAGCCAAGCCCGCCGCACAGGCCAAATCCACGAAGGCCGATAAGAAGTCGAAAGCAGCCAACAGCCGCACCGCCGCGAAAAAGTCTTCCGCGAAGGAGACGCGCGCCGACCGTGCTGCCGCGAAGAAACGGGGACGCGGCGCGCAGCCAGAGGATCGCGCCGAACGCGGCAAGGGCGGGAAACTTTCCAAGCGTGAACGTCTCGCGCAGGCACGGCGTGCCGAGGCCGCGCGGCGTGCGGAGGCTGCGCGTCGCGCCGAGGCCGCGCGGCGTGCGGAAATCGCGCGTCAGGCCGCGATTGCCCGCCAGCGCGCATTCGACAAGGCGATCCGCGACGAAGTTCAGGCAAACATCCTGCGCGACGATACGACGGGCGAAGACCCGGAAGTGCGTCGCGTGGCCGTTCAGGCGCTCGGCTATCACGCCGCGTCTGTGGTCGTGATGAATCCTCGGACGGGTCAGGTCTATACCATCGTGAATCAGGAGTGGGGTGTGCGTCGCGGCTTCAAGCCGTGTTCGACGATCAAACTCATTTCGGGACTGGCCGGGGTGGTCGAGGGCGTGATTGACCCCTTGATCGAGAACGCCGCTTACGGCAGCAACCGCATGAATTTGACGGACGCGCTGGCCTATTCGCACAACGGCTACTTTCAACAGGTTGGCCGTCGCGTCGGCTTCGAGCGTCTGTCGAGCTACGCGCGCCAATTCGGTTACGGCGAGCGCACCGGCATCAATCACGTCAACGAGTATGCCGGACGCGTGCCGCTCTTCAAAAACGACGTGGGCATCTTGCGCATGAGTTCGCACGGCGACGATTTCGAGGTCACGCCGCTGCAACTCGCCACGCTCGCCTCCGTCTTCGCCAACGGCGGCACGCTCGTCACGCCGCACCTGCCGCGCACGCCTGAGGAGAACATCAAGTTCAAGACGTTAGTGCGCCGTCAACTCAACATCCCGCAGGAGGCTCTGCGCCGGATGCTGCCGGGCATGGTCGGCGCGGTTAACTACGGCACGGGTCGCAAGGCGCAAGATTCACAGCAAACCATTGCCGGAAAGACCGGA
>DASPJG010000328.1:0-7613 GCA_035628755.1 Pyrinomonadaceae bacterium | reverse complement strand
CGCCCGTGTAGCAGATGATGAGGCGGCGTTCGAGTTCGGCGGCGTCCAGCGGCAACGCCTCGCGCCGGATGCCGTCGGCGCGAAAGTGGATACAGTTTGCGCCGCCGTAAAACGCGCCGTAGTAGTCCTGAAAACCGGCGGGCACGCGGATCACGGTCGTCTCGACGTTGGCCGCGATCATAATGAACTTGCTCTCGTCGTAACGATTGCCGACCAGACGGTTGAGCGCGCCGATGCACGCAATGGCGAGCGCGCTCGACCCGCCAAGCCCCGCGCCCGCTGGCGCCTGCGATTCCGCGATGAGATGAAAGCCCGTTTCCGGTTTGAAGAAGTGGACGAGTTTCGAGATGAGTTCGAGCCGTTCCTCTTGGACGAGACCGGCGACGCCCGCCAGATCGGTTTCAAACGACAAGCCGCGGTCGCGCGATTCGAGGATGATGCGCCCGTCGTCGCGCGTCTCGATGCGGCAGCGCGCGTAGAGCGAGATGGCGAAGTTGACCGTCGCCGCGTTCGGGTGAAACAGGTAAAGCGGCCAGATATCAATCGTGCCGCCCGCCAGATCGACACGTGTGGGTGCGCTTGCTTCGATGATCATAAGTTAAGTGATGTTAGAAAAGCCGTAAATCGTGAATCGTCAAGCGTGAACAGATTAAAACACTCTTTCTCTATTCACGATTCACGATTCACGATTTACTAACCGATCAGTCTCCTTCGGCGTCGCCGCTATGGCTTGCGGCGCGCGCTTTCTTCCCGGTCTCTTTGTCCTTGCGGCGCGCGAGCGGCGGCGGGAGATGTTCTTTGATTTCTTCGCCCAGCTCTTGCAGTTTCTCCTGCACGTTCTCTTCAAACTCGTGGACGCGCTCGGGGTCGGCCTCTTCCACTTTGGGCGAGAGCCAGTAACGCTCCGCGAGATAGAAACCGGCGATGCCGAGGACGACGATGACGAGCAGGTATTTCCCGAGGTGTTCGAAATCGCCGATGAAGTTCGTGATGATGCCGTGGAAGAAATAGCCCGCGCCGCTCAGCAGCAGCACCCACACAAAACAACTCGCCACCGTCAGCGGCAGGAAGCGCGTGGTGTAGCGCATCTTCGCCACGCCGTAGAAGATGCACGAGCCGGTGCGCAGGCCATAGACGTACTTTGAGAGAAAGATCGAGAGCGGCCCGAACGTCTCCGTCAGGCGTTCGATGCGCGGGCGCGCGGCGCGGTAGAACTTCCGGTCGCGGATGCTCGAACGAAACCCGCGCCCCATCGCGTAAGCCACCTGATCGCCCGCCACGCCGCCCGCCGTGCCCGCCGCCAGCACTTTCGCAAAACTATACTCGCCGAAGAACCCTCCGTGCGCCAGCACGCCCGCCAGAAGCAGCGTAATGTCCCCCTCGATCATCGCGAGAAAGAAGATCGCGTACAGCCCGTACTGCCCCACCAGGTCGTAGAAATGTTGCTCCATGAAATGACTGTGAGCGGTCAGCAGTGAGCGGCGAGCAGTTTTCCTCTCTGCTTTAACTGCTCATCGCCCGCTGCTCACTACTCACTTTCCTTAGGTTTGACGACGAGCACGGGGCAGTGTGCGTGGCGCACGACCGATTCGGCGGTCGAGCCGAAGATCATGCGCCCGAAGCCGGTGCGCCCGTGCGATGAGATGACGATCAAATCAATATCGCGTTCGCGCGCCACGCGCACGATCTCTCCCGCCGCGTCGCCGTGCGCGACGACTTCCTCCACGTCCAGCCCCGCGCATTCCTCGCGCGCCCCTAGTTTCGGCAATTCGCGCGTCGCGGACTCTTCGAGTTGCCCGACGAGGTCTACCGGCGGCAGCGGCTCGGCGACCGCCGCATAGCCGACCGGCGGCATCATCGTCTCCACCACGTGCAGGCACACCAGCCGCGCCTTCATCTGCCGCGCCAGATCGGCTGCATACGGCAGAGCCGACTCGGCGCACTGGCTGAAATCGGTCGGCAACAGAATGGAACGAATAATCATAAAGGATGGCGGATGCGGGATGCGGGATGAAGCGGAAAGATGATTTTGTTCATCCCTCAGCCCTCATCTCTGATCCCTGTCCGTCGCGCATTCTACACGCAGAAGGGCTGGTTTGACAGCCCCCTACCCCTTTGCTACCATTTTCGCCGTTTCCTACCTGAAAGACTTTTGCGCCCGTCGCTCCCGTCTGGAGATCAAAGAGCATGTCAACCGCAACACCCGCCGGCCACTATATCGGCATTGATATTTCCGGCGCGTCCGTTCACGCCGCACTCGTCTCGCACGAAGGCGAGGTCATCGCCCGCCGCGAGGCCGCGCTTGAGCGCGACACGCTGCCCGCGCAGATCACCGGCCTCGTCGTCGAACTCCGCGACGCCGCGCCGAACGTGGTCGCGCTCGGCGTCGGCGTGCCCGGCCTCGTCAGCCCCGAGACGGGTCGCGTCATAGTCTCTTCAGACCTCCCCTCGGTCGTCCGCGCCGACCTGCAAACGGAACTCGCGCGGGCGACGAACCTCCCCATCACGCTCGCCAACGACGCGAACGCCGCCGCCTATGGCGAGTACATCGCGGGCGCGGGGCGCGGCAGCCGCAACATGTTTTACGTCACCATCGGCATGGGCATCGGCGGCGCGCTCGTCCTCGACGGCAAACTCTGGTACGGCGATTCGGGCTTCGCGGGCGAGTTCGGCCACATTACCATCGACCGCGAAGGCATCGAGTGCACCTGCGGCAACACAGGCTGTCTGGAGACCGTCGCCTCCGCCCCGAACATCGTCCGACGCACGCACGACCGGCTCGTCCGCGACAGCACTTCATCGCTCACCCGTCTCGGCCTCAACAAAAATTTCACCGCCGCCGACATCGCGCACGCCGCCAACGAGGGCGACGATTTCGCCATGCTCATGATCGAGCGCACAGGCCGCTACATCGGCACGGCCATCGCCGCCGTCATCAACCTTCTCAACATCCAGCGCATCGTCCTCGGCGGCGGCGTCATGGACGCGGGCAAGCTCATCCTCGACCCCATCATCCGCGAAGCCGGACGCCGCTCCTTCCAGCCCTGCTTCGAGGCCACACAGATCGTCGCCGCCACCCTCGGCGCGGACGCCGTCCCTACCGGCGCGGCCATGCTCGCGCGCGACGCGGCGATGGCGAAATAGATATTTCACGACCCACCTTTGAGACGGGCGCGCGTGCGGTTTCGCGCCCGTTTTGTTATGTTAGAAGTGAAAAGTCAGGCGAATATTCACACACTAGATAATGAATCCAGAACGCATCAGAAATTTCTCGATCATCGCGCACATTGACCACGGCAAGTCCACGCTGGCCGACCGTCTGTTGGAGTTGACGGGCGCGGTCGCGGGGCGCGACATGGAAGCGCAGGTGCTCGACAACATGGACTTGGAGCGCGAGCGCGGCATCACCATCAAGGCGCACGCCGTCCGTTTGGATTATCGCGCCGACGACGGCACGGACTACGTGCTGAACTTGATCGACACGCCGGGGCACGTGGATTTCAGCTACGAGGTGTCGCGCTCTCTGTCGGCGTGCGAGGGCGCGCTTCTGGTGGTTGACGCGTCGCAGGGAGTCGAGGCGCAAACGCTGGCGAACACGTATCTGGCGATTGAGAACAATCTGGAATTCGTCCCGGTCATCAACAAGATCGACTTGCCGGGGGCGGAGCCTGATAAGGCCATCGAGCAGATCGAGCAAGTCATCGGACTGGACACCTCGAACGCCGTCTTGACGAGCGCGAAGACGGGCGTGGGCGTGCATGAAGTGCTGGAAGCCATCGTGCGCGACGTGCCGTACCCGAAGGGCGACCCCGATGCGCCGCTCAAGGCGCTCATCTTCGATTCGTGGTACGACGCTTACCGCGGCGTGATCGTGCTCTTTCGCGTGATTGACGGGCGGGTCAAGCCGGGCATGAAGATACGTTTCTTCAACACGGGGCGCGATTATCTGGTGGAAGCCGTCGGCGTCAATCGCCCGCGCCCGACGCCGATTGGCGAACTCGGCGTGGGCGAAGTAGGCTTCCTCACGGCTTCGATCAAGACGGTCGCGGACGTGCAGATCGGCGACACGATCACGGAGGCGGCGCGTCCCACCACCGTGCCCTTCCCCGGCTTTCAGGAGATCAAGCCGATGGTCTTCGCCGGTCTCTATCCGGTCGAAGCGAACCAGTATGAAGAACTGCGCGACGCGCTCGACAAGCTGCGCCTGAACGACGCCTCGTTCTTCTACGAGCCGGAGTCTTCGACCGCGCTCGGCTTCGGTTTCCGCTGCGGCTTCCTCGGTCTCCTGCACATGGAGATCGTGCAGGAGCGTCTGGAACGCGAGTTCAATCTCGATCTCATCACGACCGCGCCGGGCGTGCGCTACCGCGTCACGACCACCGACGGAGAGGTGCTGGAAATCGACTCGCCCGCGAAGATGCCCGACCCGGCGCGCATCCAGAAGATCGAAGAGCCTGTCATCCTCGCCACGATTCTCACGTCGGACGAATACCTCGGCGGCATCCTTCCGCTCCTCGAAGAGAAGCGCGGCGTGCAGAAGAAGTTCGAGTACATCGCGGCGAAGCGCGTGATGCTGACCTACGAGTTGCCCTTAAACGAGATCGTGCTCGACTTCTACGACCGCCTGAAATCCGTCTCGCGCGGCTACGCGTCGCTCGACTATCATTTCGCCGACTACTGGGTGAGCGACCTCGTCAAGCTCGACATCCTCGTCGCGGGCGAACCGGTCGACGCGCTCTCTCTGATCGTGCATCGCGCGAACTCCGAGCCGCGCGGGCGCGCGCTCGCCGAGAAGATGCGCCAACTCATCCCGCGCCAGTTGTTCGAGGTGCCGATTCAGGCCGCCATCGGCAACAAAGTGATCGCGCGTGAGACCGTCAAGGCGATGGGCAAAAACGTCATCGCCAAGTGCTACGGCGGCGACATCTCGCGTAAGCGCAAACTGCTGGAGAAACAGAAGGAAGGCAAGAAGCGCATGAAGCGCGTCGGGCGCGTCGAAATCCCACAGGAAGCGTTCCTCGCCGTGTTGAAAGTGAACGAATAAAACCCACCTCGATAAAGGAGCAGTTGAGATGAAGCGTCTGCTGTTTGTCTCCCTCTTTTTCCTCGCCATCACCACCACCATCGCGCACGCGCAGCATCACGCGAACGCCCCGGCGGGCACGGGCGCGGTCACGCTCCTGCCCGGCCTCGGCGCGCATCATCACCCGATCTCGACGACAAACGAGGAGGCGCAGCGGTTCTTCAATCAGGGACTCGTCCTCGTCTACGCCTTTAATCACGACGAAGCCGCGCGCTCATTCCAGCGTGCCGCCGAACTCGACCCGCAAGCGGCGATGGCCTACTGGGGCATCGCGCTCGCCGCCGCCCCCAACTACAACTCGACGACGATGGACGACGCGCGCCGCAAGATTGCCGACGAAGCCATCCGCAAGGCTCTCGCGCTGTCGGCCAAAGCGCCGGAGCACGAGCGCGCCTACATCGAAGCGATGCGCCAGCGCATCTCGCCGGATGCGAAGGCGGCTCAGGCGAAACTCTCGCTCGCGTACAAAGAGGCGATGGGCGCGCTCGTGCGTCGCTACCCGGACGACCTCGAAGCCGCGACGCTCTATGCGGACGCAGCGATGATCTTGAACGCGTGGAAGCTCTGGTCGCCCACGGGCGCGCCCGCTGCCGGGACGGAAGAGGCCGTCTCGGTGCTTGAATCGGTCTTGCGGCGCAATCCGAACCACATCGGGGCGAACCATTTCTACATCCATGCGGTCGAAGCGTCGCCGCAGCCGGAGCGCGCGCTGCCGAGTGCGGACAGGCTCGGCGCGCTCGCGCCCGCCGCCGGTCATCTCGTACACATGCCCGCGCACATCTACCAGCGCGTCGGCGACTATGAATCCTCCGCGCGCGTCAACGACCTCGCCGCCCGCGCCGACCGCGCCTACATCGAAGCCACGAGCGGCGCGCACGCGCAACACGGCATCTACACGGCGGCCTACTACAGCCACAACCTGCATTTTCTCGCCGCCGCTTACAGCATGCAGGGTCGCTTCGCGGACGCGCTCAAAGCCGCCGAGCAGCTTGAGTCGAACGTCCGTCCCAGACTCGAAGGGATGCGTTTCCTCGAAGACTTCCTGCCGACCAAGACGCTCCTTCTGGTGCGTTTCCGCCGCTGGGACGACGTGCTCAAATCGCCGCAGCCCGCCGCGTCTCTGACTTACACGCGCGCCCTGTGGCACTGGGGGCGCGGGCTGGCACACGCTGCGACGGGCAAGGCTGCCGAGGCGGAGACGGAGCAAAAAGTTTTTGAGGCCGCCCTCAACGCCTTGCCCGAGGGCGCGCGGTTCGGCGCAAACGCCGGACGCGACGTGTTGAAGGTCGCCTCACACATTCTCGTCGCGCGCATCGCGGGCGCGCGGGGCGACCGCAAGCTCGCCCTCCAGCATTTCCGTCAGGCCGTCGCGGTCGAAGACTCGCTTCTCTACAACGAGCCGCCCGATTGGTACTACCCGCCTTCGCGCGAGTCGCTCGGCGGCGCGCTGCTGGCGGGCGGCGAATATGCGGAGGCGGAGCGTGTCTTCCGCGCCGACCTCGAACGCAACCGGCGCAACGGGCGTTCGCTGTTCGGGCTGGCTGAAAGTTTGCGGGCGCAGGGCAAGACCCACGCCGCCGCGCTCGTGCAACAGGAGTTCGAGCGCGCCTGGAAGAACGCCGACGCGCCGCTCAAAGCGGGCGACCTCTGAAAGTCGAGCACGGCATTCAACCTCGCAGCAGCGTCTCTTCATTTGCGTCTTTGCGTGAAACTTATTCTCACGCAAAGACGCAAAGTGAAAGATACCGGGTAGATTTTGGAACGGCCTCCCGGTAGAATGGCGTCGTCTCTAACGGCCAAGTCGAAAGCGAGATAACGGCATGAACATCTCTCTGACCTTCCCTCCCTGGTAACTCCCTGAACCCGCGTCTGTACCCGCCGACGCGCCGACGCTCGCGCGACGGCTCAGGTACTCCCGCGCCCGCTCGTTGATTCCTCCGCCCCGGAGAGAACGCACCCGCACCCGCACTCACGCAGGCGTTCACACTTCCGAACCAAGAGGAATCAACAAATGTCGAACCATGCACGGTCGAATACCGTCTCGCCGTCAACCGGCGTGGCCGGGCGCACGTTCAGTTCGCTCACCTTCACGCTGCTCGCGATTGAGTTTCTGGACGAACTCATCGATGGCTCGCGTCAGGCCGCGTGGCCGCTCATCCGGCGCGACCTCGCACTCTCTTACACGGACATCGGGCTGCTGCTGACCATCCCTAACTACGTCGGCAACATCGTCGAGCCGCCGCTCGCGCTCCTCGGCGACACGCGACATCGCCGCACGATAATTTTGACCGGGGGCGTCTGCTTCGCGCTCTCGATGCTCCTCGTCGCGCGGAGTACGGGCTTCGCGTCGCTGCTCGCGGCTTTCGTGCTGCTCTACCCGGCTTCGGGGGCGTTCGTCAGCCTGTCGCAGGCTGCGCTGATGGACTCCGCACCGGCGCGGCACGAACAGAACATGGCGCGCTGGGCTTTCGCCGGTTCGCTCGGCGTCGTCGCCGGGTCGCTCGCCCTGAACGCGATGATCGCGGCGGGC
>DASPJG010000327.1:0-3031 GCA_035628755.1 Pyrinomonadaceae bacterium | reverse complement strand
CGGAAGGTGCGCTCCAATTGCTCCGCGCTGATCTTCTCGATGTCGTCCTGCGGGTGCTGCTCGGCGGCGTTGTTGACGAGCACATCCAGACGCCCCAACTCGCTCACCGTCCGCTCCACGGCCTCGCGGCAAAAATTCTCGTCGCCCACGTCGCCGTCAATCAAGAGACACCGTCGCCCTTCCGCTTCGACGAGCCGGGCGGTCTCGCGCGCATCGTCGTGCTCGTTCAGATACATCACGCACACGTCCGCGCCTTCGCGCGCATAGGCGATGGCGACAGCGCGGCCAATGCCGCTGTCGCCGCCCGTGATGATGGCGACCTTGCCTTCGAGTTTGCGGCTGCCGAGATGCGTCGCGTCGTCGGCGACGGGGCGCGGCGTCATCTCGGCCTCGATCCCCGGCCTCTGGTCTTGCTGCTGCCGTGGCATGGTCTGTTGTCCGTCTTCTTGCTCTTCTTCGGCCATTTGCTTGCCTCTCCCTTTCACGCTCCGTTTATATTTTCCGCCCACATCCAGAGACTAAAACGCCCGCGCCCTCGAAGCGCACCGGCAACCGAACCTCGCGCTCCCGAACCCGCGCGAGCAATCTCGAATTCTTTGAAGGCGGAAGCGGAGGAGTCTAGCGGGAAGCGAGAGCCGGAGTCTGTCCGTTGTCGGACAGAGGGCGCGGCGCGCGAACTCGTGCAAGGCGGTACGAACTCGTACAGACGCGCGCCGCACGCGCTGTTTAAAGTCTGTGCATTCCCCCGTGAGCGAAGTTTTAAATCAAGTTTGAACAGGCAGGGTGTAATGGACAAGAACGAAAGGCTGTCGGGGACGATTTATCAGGAAATCTGTAGCTGGTGCGGCGTGGTCGTCCGCAGGCTCGACACCAAAAACTCTCGCGGCATGTGTCTCAAGTGCTACGCGCGCATGCTGAGCGATCATCAACGCTCCTCTCCTGCTTTGCCCAAAACTTTCAGGCACAGCGAACGCTAAACGCGCCGCCCTTGCGCACGCGCGTACGCAAGGGCGGCGACGTGCTCGTGCGTCTCTCGCGTTAATCTTCCGGCAAGCTCCACGTCTGCCCGATCTCCGTCAACGCCACGCGCCAGCGTTCGCGTCCGGCGACGGCGTGCAATCGCTCGACAGGTTCGCCGACCGGCTCGCGGCTCAAACGGAAAGTCGAATGATGCATCGGGAGGATGTAGGTCGCGCCCATCTCGCGCGCCATCCGCCATGACTGTTCGGGGTTGGCGTGCGCGTGAATGTAAGGGTCGTAAGCTCCAATCGGCATCATCGCGAGCACGATGCGCGCGCGCTCCCTGAGACGCCCGAAGGCGCGCGTGTCAGCCGTGTCGCCGCCGAAAACTATCGCGCGCCCGTTCTTCTCGATCAGAAAACCGCCGTAACCGCGATGGCTGTCCGTCAGCTTGCGCGCTCCCCAGTGGCTCACCTCGATTGACTCGACCCGCGCGCCGTCGCCCACTTCGACCGACTGCCCCCAAGCCAATTCATCCACGCGCCGGAAGCGACGCACGAGGTCGGCGTTGCCTCGCTGCACGACGGCGCGAAGCTGGCGCGGCAGGCGCGCGAGCGTGCCCGTATCGCAGTGATCCATGTGCGCGTGCGAGACGAGCACGGCGTCGAGCGCGGGCAACTCATGCGCCGCGAGCGCGGGCTGCACGAGACGGCGCGGCCCCACGGTCAGGACGCCGGGAACGCGCACGCCGACACGCTCCCTGAGAGCGGGATCGGTCAGCAACCACGTCCCGTAAAAATTGATGAGCACAGTGGAATGACCGAGCCACGCGACAGTCAAACGGTCGTCCCGCCACTCTGCGGGGCGCGGGCGGTGCGGCGCGGGCGCAACCTCGACGCGCCTCTCCCGCAAACGCTCCTCTACAAAACGCCGCCCGAAACGCCTCGCAAACCCCGCATATGTCCTTAAATTGCCGGCTGTTGTATTCATAAACGATTAGATGCCGCAAGTCGGCCAGCCGTCAGTCATTAGTTATTCCGGCTCTCGCGTAAGCCGGGGCGTTTCACCCTTCGCCCGCCGGAAAATCATAAACAAACGGGCGTTCGGCTACCGTCAATTTCTTACCATTCGCCGTCGTGTTGTATGCTCATGCCGCGAAGTCTCTCCCTGTTAGCCGGGGGTTCGGACGTGCGCCGCGGCGTGGACTTGTTCGCGTGCCCGCTAGCGGCGGCCTGTTTTTTCATGACGGTGCGTGCTTGGCCGCCGGGCGCGACGATAAAAATTTTCTTGCCAGACAATCAACCGACATTGACCGCGTGGTTGCCCGATTTCATCTACACGGGCGGGCGATTTGAAAGCGACCTCGCCCTCCTTTCAGACCGCGCGGGGCGCATCACACAACTCACGCGCGGCTACGACAAGCTCGCCGCGCGCGTCGTGCGCCTGAAGGGGCGCGCCCTTCTGCCCGGCCTCGTCAACGCACACTCGCACGCTTTCCAGCGCGTCATACGCGGGCGCACCGAACGTCGCTCCGCCTCGCATGATTCCTTCTGGACGTGGCGCGAGATGATGTATGCCGCCGCCACGCGCCTCGCTCCCGAAGACGTTTACGATGCTTCGCGCATGGCCTTTCTCGAAATGGCCGCGAGCGGCATCACAGCCGTCGGCGAGTTTCACTACTTGCATCACGCCCCCGGTGGCGCGCGCTACGCAGACGAGAACGAGTTGGCGAAGCAGGTCGTGCGCGCCGCCGCAGACGTGGGCATCCGCATCGCGCTGCTGCGCGTCGCCTATGCGCGCGCGGGTTGGAACGCGCCGCCCGACGCGCGACAGGCGCGCTTCATCGAACGCGACCCCGAAGCGTTTCTCAAGCAGACCGAAACCCTCAAAAACGATCTCGCGCGCGTCGCGCCCGCAAGCGACGGCGCGCGCCGGGAGTTTGCAGCCGGAGATGCGGAAGAGGCGCGTGGCGCGTGGGTCGGCGTCGCGCCTCACAGCGTGCGCGCCGTGCCGCTCGACTACCTGCGCGAGGTGTGCGCGTTCGCCGCGACGCACGCGCTGCCCGTCCACA
>DASPJG010000326.1:0-3968 GCA_035628755.1 Pyrinomonadaceae bacterium | reverse complement strand
AAAGAAACGCCCGCGCTCCTCGTCCCACACGGCGCAGGTAGGGATGACGAGCGCATCTGTGCGGAGTGCGAGCGTGGCGACGCCGGAAGTGGTGCAGGCGAGATGGCCGAAGAAGGGGACGAAGACGCCTTCGTTCGGGTGCGTGTTGAGGTCTGCGAGAATGCCGAGCGTGCCGCCCTCGCGCAGGACGCGCAACGCCTGGCGCGCGGCCATTTTTTTATTGATGGCGGTGTTGCCGTAGCGCGTGCGGATGCCCTCGATCAAGTCCTCGACGCGCGGATTGTCTATCGGGCGCACGAGAAAACTGATCGGGTATTCCAACGCAGACCACGCGAAACTCAGAAACTCCCACGCGCCCAGATGCGCCGTCAGGAAGATGACGCCGCGCCCCTGCCCCTCTGCCTCGCGCAGGTGCCGGAGTCCCACCTGATCGTACTCGACCAGCTTGCGCAAACTCTCCGGCGTTGCGCGCGGAAACTGGCTGAACTCGCCGAGCAAGCGTCCCAGATTGTCGAACGAGGCGCGCAGCATCGTCGCGCGCTCGCGCTCGCTCATTTCGGGGAAGGCGAGTTTGAGGTTGATCAGGCCAGTGCGCCGCAGGCCGCCCGCGAACTTGTGCGCGAGCCTGCCCGCCGCCCGACCCGTGGCGACGGCTGCCGGGCGCGGCAACAGCCCCAGCCCGCCGAGCAGGGCGCGCGTGACGGCGTATTCTAAAGTCGTCTGGAATTTTCCGTGTTTACCCATTGACCAACTCACGAGAGGCGCGACAGTGTAGCGCGCCCACGCCGCGACTGGCAAACGGCCATTTTTGCGTCGCCCCACGCCCGCATGCTATATGTAAGAGGTCGGAGGCCGGTAAAAATTAGAAGCTGATCTAACTGATCTCCGGTCTCCGCCCTCAACTTTTATGCCTTCTGGAAAAACACATGACGCGATCACGCTCTTGCTCGCCGTGCCGACTTTCGTCGCGGCGTGGGGCATGTCGGGGAGTGTGCTGCTCGCGTGCGTGGCGACGGGCGCGATGCTGTTCGGCGGCCTGATGTTCGGCCCCGACCTCGACATACAATCGCGGCAGTACACACGCTGGGGCGTGTTTCGCTTTATCTGGTGGCCTTACAAAGTGATGTTTCGCCACCGCTCGCGCTGGTCGCACGGCATCATCTTCGGCACGCTCATCCGCGTCGTCTATTTCGCCTTCATGCTCTCGCTGCTCGCCCTTGCGGCCATCTACCTGCGCGCGTTTCTCGTCGCCCACGCGCCGCCCGATTACAGTGAACTCGTGCGCGCGTGGCAGGCGTTAGAGGCGGGCGCGAGGCTCGAAGGCACGGGGCGTTACGCCGCGCTCGCCGCGCTCGCCGGTCTCTGGTGGGGCGCGGCCAGCCATACCCTCACAGATGTCGCGTGGTCAGTGCTGCGCAAAGGCTCGGAGATTTTTTAGTAAATCGGTAAAAGCCGTGAATCGTGAATCGTCAATCGTGAATAGAGAAAAGCAGTTTTCTTTCTATTCACGATTTACGATTCACGATTCACGGCTTTTAGTGTCCGCTGCGCGTTTGTGCGAGGCGTTGGGCTTGGCGGCGGACGGCTTCCGAGACGTTGCGATTCTGGGAGATGTTTTGCAGGTCTTTGGTCTGGAGTCGCATGAGGACGTTGATGGCGGTGGCGATGGGCGTGCGCGGGTTGCGCGCGAGGTTGTGGATGACGGAATAGTTGCGCGCCCACGCGCGGTTCTGGGCGATGAGGCGCAGCACTTCGTCGGAGACGGTGCGCATGGCGGAGATACTTTCCACCTCCTTGTCGGTAATGCGCGGGTTGTTGATAACGCCGGTGGCGACCACCTTGTTGGAGTCGCGGATGAGGATGCTGCGCGCCTCGCGGTCGCCCTTCATCGCAAGCTTGACGCGATCCTTGACGTTCATCAGCATCACGCGGCGGATGAGCGAGATGCGCTCGGGCGCAACTTCGCCGCTGCTCTCTGCGTTCGTCTCGGCGAGGACGCGTTCAAGATTGGCCGCGCGCTGTTCTTCGCTCTCCGTGAAAAACTCCTCCATCCTTTCGAGCGGCAACCACGAGTCGTCAATGTCGGCGTCGGAGACTTCGATGTGCTGCGCGAGCAGCCACGCGTCGTCGTAGCTTAAGGCCGATCCGGCGCCGATTGATTCCGCTGACTCGATAAACTCGGCGGCAGCCGTCATGCCTCTGGCGCGCATCTCGTCTGCGATCTGCTGCGCGCCGCGCTCCTTCTCGAAAAACTCGCGCTTCGTTTCCTGCGCGCGCCGCTCGGCCTCATTCGTGCGCGCGGGGTTCGAGAGCAACGCCTCGATGATTCCGGGCGCGCGGATGAGGCGTTGCTGGTTGATGGAGATGAGTTCGAGGAGCGAGCCGTCGGAGGTGGCGGCGGCCAGTGTGACGATGGCATCGTCGGGCGTGGCGGCATTCAGCGTGACGGCCTCATGCACTTCCTTCTGCGCACCGGCGCGACCGGCCAGATAAGAGAGCACGGCGGGCGAAGTGGTGCTCGCGGAAGCGACGGCAACGAGCGTCTCGGCGGGTTGCGCGTCGAGCGTCTCGTCGGCGGCCTGCACGATCTCCGGGTTCTCGTCGCCGCGCAGCGTCACCAGCACTTCCAGCAATTCGTCCGCCGCCAGCGGCAACAGCCCGCGCGCCGCCATCAAACGCGCCGTTTGCGGAGCCTTGCCCGCCGCAATGGCCTGCACGACCGGGTTGGTGGAAGTAGTGTTTGCGCTCATAAGTTTGTCGGCGGACAACCGGCTCGGGGTCGAAGTTAAATAAAAAGCAGCACGCGCGTGTCGGCGCAGGCTCAGTAGATGTTGAAATTATACTCGATGGTGATGAACTGCGAGACGAGGCGGCCTTCTTTCACCGCGGGGATGAATTTGATTTTTCGCGCGGCCTCGATGGCGGCTTCGGTCAGTCCGTCGGGCAGCCTGCGCGTCGGGTAGATGTGCTGCACTGTGCCGTCCGCGCCGAGGACGAGGCGCAGCCTGACCATGCCCCGCACCTGATTGCGCCGCGCCCTGTCCGTGTACAAGGGTTCGGGCTTGATCTTGATGATGGCGCGGGTCGTCACCTCGCGCGCGGCGAAGATCGCGCGGTTCGGGTTGGAAGGGTTGATGGCGTCGCGGTAGAGGCGCATCTGCGTGAGTTCGTCGCGCAGCTTGGGGGCTTCGGGCGCGTTCGGGGCGAGGCGCATGAAATTTTCCAACGTCTGCACGGCTTCAGCGAAACGCGCGTCGGATTTTGCCGCGAGCATCGAGCGCACTTCGGGCGTCTCGTTCCGCGCGTTGGTCTGCGCCTGATCACTCAGGCCGAGCAGGGTTTGGCCTTTCAGGTAGAGGGCGGGCGTGAAGGCGGGGTTGAGGTTGAGCGTCGCCTCCGCTCCTTCGAGAGCTTGCGGCAAGCGTCCGATGCGGTAGTTGACCGCCGCGAGCAAGTAGTGAGCTTCAAAGTTCTCCTTGCCGTGTTTGACGGCATCCATCGCCACCTGCATCGCCCCGAAGTCGTCGCCGCTGCTGATGAACGCGACGGTCAAAGCGTTCAGCGTCGCGTTATGCTCCGGGCGCAAACTGCGCGCCGTTTGTAAGGCTTCGCGCGCCTTCTTCATGTCGTCCGATTTCAGGTAAGCCATGCCGAGGTAGAGCCACGCGTCCGCGTCCTCTTTCCGCTTCTTCGTGACGGCGCGCAATAGCTTGACGGCCTCTTTGGGTTTGCCTTGATCGTAAAGCTCGATGCCGCGCGCCGTGTCGTCAACCGGCGGCTTGACGGCGGCGGCGACCGGAGCGGGCTGCTGCGCGGAAACCGTGCTTGCGCCCGCTGTCAACGCCAGACCGGCGACGGCCACGACGAGCAATGATGCGACGAGATTGTGAGAGTTCCACATGAGAATGATTGATGCCGAAGCCATCGGGGATGAGCCGGAGGAGAGGGCGCGACGGCGGCGCGTCCGG
>DASPJG010000325.1:0-4322 GCA_035628755.1 Pyrinomonadaceae bacterium | reverse complement strand
AGTAAATAACCGAACCATTTCAGCCCGAAGCCTCTCCGAGGCACTGGCGCACGCATTCGTGCAGCGTGGCTCTGATGCGATGCGCGCGGATTCTCACGGCGTTGAGCGCGATTCCGAGACGCTCGGCCAATTCCCGCCGGTTATCTATCTTCGCCCGCTTCTCATCCTGATAGTAGCGGATGACGAATTCGCGGTTCTCCGGCGTCAACTTCTGCATGCACCGCTCAAGGCACTCGTACTCCCGCTCGACCTCTGCGCGCGGCTCCGGTTGAGAAGGCAAATCTGCCGGAATGGGCTTTCTCCTCGTATATTCAAGGTGAACTTTCTGCGCCACGCCGTAGAAATAGAGCGCGGGGTCGCCCTCATAGGTTTCTTTTATCTCCGGCAATTTCCTGATGACGCGATTGATCGTCTCGTCGGCCAACTCCTCCGGCTCGACGCAGCCACGGCAGGCGAAGATTTTGATGAGCCGCAGGCGTATCTGTTCATAACGGCTGCCGGCTTGTTCGCGATCAGGGTTGAGCCAGCCCAGCAGCTCGTCAAAAGCCTCCTGCGTCAGCAACCACTCTTTTTTACTCTGGGGTGATGAAGTATCCAAAGCTCCGACGCTCCGTTGAAAGCTGCGCCTCTTGTTTCTGAACATCGAGATGGTGAACAGCCGGGCAGGTAGTCTCTACCACTTACCCTGAAGGACGAAGGCAGCCCAGTAATAAGGAGCACGGCGCGAAGGCTGCTGCCACATGGCGATCTGCGCATCCCTGAGCGCGTCGGCTGGAGTCAGACGCTTCTTCAGCATGCCTTGATAGAAGTGGCTCATCAATTCGGCGGTGGCGTTGTCGTCGGCCTGCCACATGCTCGCCACCACGCGCGGCGCACCCGCATACATGAAGCCGCGCGTCAATCCTATCAAACCCTCCCCGTTGATCCTTTTGCCCAGCCCGGTGTTGCACGCGCTCAAGACGACAAGGTCAGCCGATAGCCTGAGGTCGTATATATCGTAGAGCCGAAGGACGCCGTTTTGCGGCTGCCCGCTCCGGTCGAAAAGCGAGAGGACGATGCCGGATAGCTCCGGGTGCTGGTCGTCCAAAAGCCCGTGCGTGGCGAAATGCAGGATGCGATAGTCGCCGAGTCCCATCTCTTTCACCAACTCACGATTGGCGTCGAAACTCGTAGCCAGCAACCCCTGCCCGGGCGGCACGAGAGACATGATGGCTTTCCCCTCTCGCAAAGAGGAGAGCAGACGGCCAAAGGGCAGCGACTGGCTGCGCATGATGGAATCAGTCGCGCTTGAATCCGTGGCTCCTGCGCCGTTTCGTTTGGCAATACTGACGGGTGGGCTTTTGCGTGCCTCTGCGAGCCGCGAGTCTACCACCTCAAAAACCGGGTCGGCCAGCACGGCGATGGCTTTTCGTGCCGGTTGGCGACCCTCCGCTTTCCTCTGCAACACGGAGAGCGTCGAGGCCGAAGGGAGGCTCGCAATCTTGTGGCTCATGATGAGCGGAGAGAATCGTCCGTTGATGGCGTTCGCCTCGCCGCGCAAGTCCGGCTCGCTCTTGCGGTGGTGTGTCACGGCGGCGTCGGCGTCGGCAACAGCCGGGGGGACGGGGTTCGGCAGCGCACTAAAGGGCAGGTATTGTAACTCGCCGTCGGGCACGATCATCAGGTGCTTGTCTCCGAGTTGCGCGGCGACGGGCGCAAGGATCGTGCGGCTGAGTTCGGCGGCGGCCTCCCAGTAGAGGGCATCGGACTCTTCCGCTTGCAGCAGGCGCGCGCGCCGCTGCTCAGTCGTCTCACCGGGGACGGGCTGGCGTGAAGTCAGCAGTTGCTTGACGCGTGCGGCCTTCTTTTCGATCTCCGCTCGCGGAGGCAGCGTGTAGCTTTTGATCCCTGTGCGCGTCACAGCCCATAGATAGCTGCGCTCGTCGCCCAGCGCATACTCCAGCAGGAGCGTCTGATCGTCGAGCAACTGCTGGATTTCTTTTAAGGTCAGCGGGCGCGGGTCTACGAGGTTGGCGTATTGCGGTCTCTGCTCACGGATGCGCGCCTCCAGTTCGTTATACTCCGTCACCAGCCGGTCTATCTCTCCGGCAAGGGCAGCCGCTTCCTGCTCCGTATGCTTGCCGCTCAACAGTTCCGTCTGGGTCAACGCCTTGGCGTCCAGTTTGCGTTGCACCGCCTGCTTGTTTCTAAGCAATTCCGAGAGTTTCGGGTCTGACTGCTCGCTGCCGCCGACGCGCGCCTCTGAAAGTATCTCGATCAGGCTGCGCGCACGCGCCCTCTCGTTGACCACGAATGCCGCATCAGCCAGTTGTGCGTTGCCTTGCTTTCCGGCCAACTGCATCTTCAAATCTATGTCCAACTCATAGTAGTTCAGCTTCGTGGCGAAATAGGATGAACGCAGACGCTCGCTGGAAACTCTCACTCGCTGCGACTCGACGATTGCCAGCGCGTTCTCCACGCGCTCATGCGCTTCGGCCAAATTGCCGCGATCTCGCTCGGCGCGTGCGATGTGATAGAGCGTGATGGTCTCCCCGTCCGGGTCTTTGACCTGTCGCCATATTTGCAGCGCGCGGTTATAACTCTCGAAAGCGTTCTTCGCGTCGCCCGCGAGCGCATAAACTTCTCCCATCTTGTCGAGCGTGATGGCCAGCCCCCGGCGATTACCGATAGACTCAAACGTCTGCAACGCCTGCCTGTAATAGCCCAACGCTTTCTCACGCTCGTTCAAAGCGGTGTGGGACATGCCCATGAACATGTGCGTGGTGGACAGCCAGTAGTCGTCCTTCACCGCGGTGAGAAACTGCACGGCCTGCTCGCAGTGCGTCAACGCCTCCGCGGGCTTGCCCAGCAGGTAATTCGAGTAACAGATGCGCATGCGCGTTAAGCCCTGACCCCTTTTCTGCGCCAGTGCATCGCGGATCGGCAGCGACTCTGCAAATTTCGCCAACGCCGTCTGCGGGTCGCCGAGCGAGTTGTAGATTTCGCCGATGTTGTCGAGCGCGGATGCTGCCGCGTTGCAGGCTCTCACGGTCTGTTCCGAAGTCTCTTTACCGCAACTCTTCAAGCCCTCGTTCAGACGCGAGATATAGATGGCTAACGCCTCGTCATAGCTTTTCCGCGCGTTCTGCCAGTCTCCCCAGTTATCGTAAACCACCCCCATGTTGTTTATCACCACGGCCAACCCTAATTGATCGCCAATCTCCCGACGGATCGCTTCCGCCTGACTGTACAGTGCTATCGCTTCACTATAGTTGCCTAACACGTCATGCGCGCCGCCCATCGCATTGAGCGTCTGCCCCTCGCCGGGGCGGTTATTTTCAGCGCGCATAATCGGCAGCGCATCTTGATAAAACTTGAGTGCCTCGCGCATCTTGCCCATCCGCGCCATGGCGAACCCCGCGCTGTAGAGCGTGTTTGCCTCTCCCTGACGATCTTTGATCTCGCGGAATACAGGTATGGCCTGTTCGTAATATCCCACGGCCTGCTGCGGCGACCCGGCTGCCTGCCCGAGCTTCAGCAGCGTGTGGGCTTCGCCTTCGCGGTCTTTCAATTCCCGGTGAATGGCGAGCGCAGACTCATATTGCTTGACGGCGTTCGTCGATTCGCCCGCCAGCCTGTACAGGTTCGCCAGCCCGCGCAGAGCCTGCGCTTCGCCCGCAGGGTCTTCCGCCTTCCGCCAGAACTGTAGAGACTCTTTGAACCTTGCCTCCGCCGTCTCCTTCGATTTCTCGCCTTGCCCCATTGCCAGCGCACCCTCGGCAGCGAAACGGGACTCGTCAGCCGGGGTCGGAGCGCGCACCGCCTCCAGCTTAACCTCGTAAGTTCCGGCAATCTTCAGCGCACCGGAAGGGCGCACTTCAAGCCTGTAACTGCCGGGCGCGCCCGCGATGATGGAGACGGAAGTCGTCCCCGGCGCGTTGACCTGCGCGTCAACTTCCCTCAGACGCCCCCCGTCAGGTTTGATGAGAGCGACGTTGAGGTCTACGCCCTGCCACCTGAACAGAAACTGCGCGTACTGTCCCTGCGCGAGCGCAACACTGAAAATCTGCGTTTCTCCTCCCCTGATTTCTTTGCCGATCTGTTCACCGGGGCTGAGCGCGTTCACGGCATCCTGAGATGAATCTAAAGATAAATCTAAGAGCGTCGCGCGCGTCTGTAGAGCGTTGCCCGCGCCAGTGTACGCATGGCCTGACGCGACGACGGCGGGGCTCAAGAGGCAGTTGCTAATTAAAAGGAGCAGGGGAAAAATGCAGGTCGGCACAGTCGAGCCGGGGCGAGTTGGCATGAGCTTTCGGGCGCGCGTCGTGTTCGCGCACAGTCTT
>DASPJG010000324.1:0-3511 GCA_035628755.1 Pyrinomonadaceae bacterium | reverse complement strand
TCTTTCTATTCACGATTTACGATTTACGATTCACGGATTTTTATCGTGTGGGGGTGAGCGTGAATTTTTCCGTCAGCCCTCCGACCAGCACTTCAAACTCTCCCGGCTCTACTACAGGCCGGTTGTTGTGGCCGATGAAGGAGAGGTCGTCTCGCTCAAGCTCGAAGGTGAGCGTGCGTGTTTGGCCGGGTTCGAGGCGGACGCGCGCGAACCGCCGGAGCCGCTTGTCGGGCGGCGTGATGGAGGCCACGAGATCGCGCAGGTAAAGCAGCACCACTTCGTCGCCCGCGCGCCGCCCGGTATTAGTTACGGTTAGATTGACGGTCAGCTTGTCCTGCTCGCCCAGAGTCTTCCGGCTGAGGCGCAGCCCGTCGTACTTGAAGGTTGTGTAACTCAGCCCGTGGCCGAACGGGAACTGCGGGTTGAAGGGCGTGAGACCGAATGTCGTGTTCTGGTTCTCGTAAGATTTGTGGTCGTAATTCAGGAGCGCGTTCGGGTGGCGCGGGTAGGTGAACGGCAGGCGACCCGCCGGGTTGTAGTCGCCGAAGAGCACGTCGGCGACGGCCTGCCCGCCCTCGTTGCTGGGGTTGTAGGCCAGCAGGATTGCGCCCGCGCCGTCGGCGATACGATTGATGATGCGCGGGCGTCCCTCGACGAGCACGATGACAACGGGCTTGCCCGCCGCCGCGACCGCTTCGGCCAATTTTAATTGCGGCTCGGGCAGCGTCAGGTCTGTGATGTTGCCGGGGGTCTCCGTGTACGACCCCTCGCCGAGACACAGCACGACCACGTCGGCCTCACGCGCGGCGCGCGCGGCGGCGGCGATGTCAACCTCCTCGTCAACGCTGGTGGGCGTGACGTTGGAAGGCGCGCCGGACGCGCGCGTGATCCTCGTGCCGGGCGCGTAAGCGACGTTTGCGCGCCCGACCTTCGCCTCGATGGCTTGCCGGATCGTCGGGCGGTCTTTCGGGTAGAGCGATTCCTCCGAGCCTTGCCAGACGTATGTCCAGCCGTTGTTGAGCGAGATGAGCGAGTCGGCGGTGGGGCCGGTCACGAGCACCTTGCGGCCTTTATCGAGGGGCAGCAGGTTGTTCGTGTTCTTCAACAGGGTCATCGCCTCGCGGGCGGCGTCCAAACTCAGGCGGCGCGATTCGGGCGTGGCGAATCTGGCCTTCAGCGAGGCGTCGGGCATGGGGCGTTCAAACAGGCCGAGTTCAAACTTGAGCGTGAGGATGCGCCGCACCGCTTCGTCAATGCGCGACTGCGGAACCGCGCCCTCTTTCGCCAGCGCGAGCAGGTGATCGGCGAAGCTGAAATCGCTCGGAACCATGCTCATGTCAACGCCCGCCATCACGCTCATGCGCGTCGCTTCGCGCTCGTCGGCGGCCACGCGGTGGATGTTGACCAGTTTCTTGATGTCCTCCCAGTCAGAGACGACCACGCCCTTGAAGCCGAGTTCTTTTCTGAGGATGTCCGTCAGGATGAAGTGGCTAACGTGGACGGGCACGCCATTGATCTCGCCGGAGTTAACCATCACGGTGCGCGCGCCCGCGTCCACGGCGGCCTTGAAGGGCGGCAGGACATACTCGCGCAGGTAAATTTCAGGAATCCATGCGGGCGTCCGATCTCTTCCGCTCAAGGGCAGGCCGTAGCCCATGTAGTGCTTGAGGCAGGAGGCGACGCTTTCGGGCGAAGACACGTCCATGC
The DNA here is from genome assembly GCA_035628755.1 of Pyrinomonadaceae bacterium. Lineage (GTDB taxonomy): Bacteria > Acidobacteriota > Blastocatellia > Pyrinomonadales > Pyrinomonadaceae > JAIVJZ01. The sequence continues at coordinate 1,804 of DASPJG010000324.1, read as the reverse complement.
CCTCGTAACCGCGCACGGACGCGACGCCCATGACCGTGGCAAGGTAAGGGTCTTCGCCGAACGTCTCCCAGAGTCGCGGCCAGAGCGGCTGGCGTCCGATGTCGAGGACGGGCGAGAACGTCCACGGGATACCGGCGGCGCGCGTCTCGATGGCCGCCACCTGCGAGGCGCGCATCATCAAGTCCGGGTTCCATGTGGCGGCCATCGCCAGCGGTTGCGGAAAGAGCGTCGCGCCCTGCACGTAGTTCGCGCCGTGGATCGTGTCAATGCCGTAGAGGACGGGAATCTTGTGCCGCGTCCTTTTGGCCGCGTCCTGAATCTGCCCGATGGTTTCGTGCCAGCGTTCGAGCGTGAGGGCTTGATCCGCCACGTTGAGGATCGAGCCGACGCCATACTTGACCACGGCCTTTTCCAGCTTTGCCGGGTCAATTCTAATCTCCTGATTCCGCCCCGTGGAGACCATGCTGATCTCAAGCTGCGTCATCTGGCCGACCTTCTCTTCTAGCGACATCTTCACCAGCAACTCCTCAGCCTTGCGCGCCGCGTCCGCGTTCGGCGCGGGCGGGCGGAGCATGCGGCGGAAGATTGCGTGACTGTCGGTCGCTCCGGTCGCTGCCGGGGCGCGGGCGGCGTCCTGTTGCCGTGCGTGTCCCGCGAGGGGCGTCAGTGCGTGCAGGGATAGTGCGGCTAAGGCGAAGATCGCAAACGTTCTTTTCATGTTGGAGTCGTCCCTTGTGGTCTCTGGGGATTGATTCGATGTCGCGTTTGGTGGAGCCTCGGTCGTGCAGGTGATTTCTATAACGCGGGCGGGGTGAAACGTAAGTTACAAACCGTTAAGCAGACCCCTCGTTGATTCACGGGCGAGGGATTACCCGAATTATTCCTTAAAGCTCATTCTCAGGCATGGTTCGGGGCAGCGCGGTGTGAAGCGTGAGTGAGCGGGTGCGGGCGCATGCGCGCGGCGTCTGAGGCAAACCTCGCGTTGCAGTTGAAGGCGGCGATGCCGTCTCAAGTCATGTGCGACCGCCCGAAGGGTCAGGCGATGCGCGACGCTCGCGCCGCCGAGTAAGATGTCGCTCCATGAAACGTCGCGCGTCGCTTCATTTCTTGGAAGTCTTGTTCAACCTTTCGGCTGCCTTCCTGATGCCCCCGCTGAGTTGGATGATGTCCCGCAGATCGCGCCCGGCCTTGTCGGACTCCTTGAGGTCAATTACATCGGGAGTTTTGAAGACCGGGCTTTCCGTGAAGCTGTCAATGCGCTCACACATCGTCACGAGCGCGTCAGACAACTGACCGTCGCCTATTTCGGCCTCCTGCTCCAGTTCCCTTTTTTCCCGTCCTGTTTTTTCACTCTCGGGAGCGGCGCGCAACAGGTGCGTCTTCAGGCGTCCGGCGCGCTTGTTGATCTCGCCGCTTCCGTTGGCGATCAACTTATAGTTGAGCGACTTGTCGGACTTGAGATGGCGCACGAGTTTGTTACGAAGAATCTGAATGTTTCTGAAGTCCTCTCGCAATTGCTCGGCGGCGGCTTCGGAGGCGCGTCGATCCGCAGGTTTCGCCGCCCCCACCATTTCCGCGCTGCGCAGTTGCGCCTCACGCTGCCGCCGCTCGCGCGCCTCTGCAAACGGGTCGCGGTTTCCGGGAGGCGGCGCACCGGCGGGCATAGTCTGCTGCGCGCGGGCGGAGTCTGGCGTGAGCGCGAAAACACATACGGCCAATATGAACCCGGCCACGAATATTGACTTAGACGCTTGGCGACTCACCATTTGCCCGGCCTCCTTATCCTCCGCGTAAAGTTGGGACA
>DASPJG010000323.1:0-8787 GCA_035628755.1 Pyrinomonadaceae bacterium | reverse complement strand
CACCGGCGCGCTTCCAGAGAGCGTGCAGCGCGAAATCCAGAAAGCCGTCGAGCGCACGCGAACAAACGACGGGCTTGTCCTGAGCGTCGCGCTCAACTACGGCGGGCGTGCGGAGATAGTTGACGCGTGCCGCGCCGCCATTGCGCGCCTCCAACGCGAAGGCCGCGCCCCCGGCGAGATCACGGAAGAACACATCGAGCGTGAACTCTACACGCACGGACTCCCCGAACTCGACCTGCTCGTGCGCACGAGCGGCGAGATGCGCATCTCGAATTTCCTTCTCTGGCAGGCCGCCTACAGCGAGATTTATGTGACCGAAACCCTGTGGCCTGATTTCCGCCGCGTCCACCTGCTCGAAGCCATCGTCGAGTACCAGCGGCGCGACCGTCGCTTCGGCGGGCTGCAACTCGTGGCGAACGCGAAATGAGCCGCGACGCGAAAGCCGCCCCGCGCGCCCGCGCATTACGGCAGACCGGGGGCGTCCAACAAAACTCGTGCCGGGCAAAGAATCAAACCACGAAAACGCACGAAACAACACGAACATGATCGGTGTCGTTTCGTGCGTTTTTGTGGTTACATGGTTTGGTCAGGCGTTCTAGATTCTCAAACGAAGGCTCTCGTTCAGGTTCACTCTAAACACAATGTCGCGCGTCATCACGGCCATCATCGCCCTGCCCATTCTCATCGCCTCGATCTTGTTTGAACGTCTGGAACTGCTTTTCGTCGCGCTGGCGGCGGCGGCGATGATGATCGGGCTTTACGAGTTCTGGATGCTGTCGGCGAAACGCGACGCGAAGGCGCAGCGCGAACTCGGCACGATCTTCGCCGTCGCGCTGCTGACGGCCTTCTACTTCAACGCACCCGTGACGTGGCCTGCGCTCCCGTTGATGATCCTCGTCGCTTTGGTCGTCTCGACGCTCGCGGGCGCGATGCTCAAGGGCGCGCCCTTCGAGCGCATGATCCCTGCCACGGGCGCGACCGTGCTCGGCGTCGGTTACGTCGTCCTGCTCGGCGGCCATCTCGTCGCGCTGCGCACGGGTTTCCCCGGCGCGCTGGCGGCGGACTTGCTCTCGTTTTTCTTCCTCGTCCTGATGGGTTCGGACACGGCGGCGTATTACACGGGGCGCGCCTTCGGTCGCCATAAACTCGCGCCCACGGTCAGCCCGGGGAAGACGTGGGAGGGCGCGGCGGGCGGCCTGTTGGCGAGCCTCGGCTTCGCGGTTCTCGCGCACTACTGGTTCTTCCCCGAACTCTCCGTGCGCGCGGCCTTGCCGCTGGCGGCGGCGATGAACGTGCTAGGCGTCGTCGGCGACCTGACGGAGAGCGCGCTCAAACGCGGGTCGGGCGCGAAGGACGCGGCGCGGATTCTGCCCGGCCACGGCGGCCTGCTCGACCGGCTTGATAGCTTGCTCTTCAACGCGCCCCTCATCTACTATTTCGCCGTCTTCTATTTCGCCGACGCGCTACAACGCTTGCAAATCCCTTGAACCGCGCGGAATTTTGTCCGACGAAACTTAACGCCACATGACAACCAAAAAGATTCTGCTCATCATCGGCGGAATTGTCGCCGTGCTCGGACTCCTGCTCGTCCTCTTCGTCGGCGGCATCGTCTGGGTCGCCTTCTCAACCATCGGCAAGAGCGAGGCCGCCACCACGGCCAAAGCTTTCCTGCAAAAGAACGAGCGGCTCAAAAGCGACATCGGCGACGTGCAGGACTTCGGCTTCTGGGTGACGGGCAACATCAACTCGCACAACTCGGACGGCGAGGCGACGCTCAACCTGAAAACTATCGGCGCGAAAAAGACCGTCCCGGCGAGCGTCAACCTGACTTACCGTAACGGGCGCGAGTGGGTCGTGGTCGCGGCCAGCTACACCAACGACGCGGGTCAGACCGTCAACCTGCTCAACCCTTACGAGCGAGATGCGGAGGCCGGAAGCGACGAGCCGACACTTCCCGCCGAGACGGAGACGGGCGCGACCGACGATGCGGGCGGCGTGGCCGGAGGCTTCGACGAAGAGAGCTTTTCCGCGAACGTCACGCAATCCGAAGGAACGACGCTCGTCGTCTTCCTCTCGCAATACAGTCTCGACAGCCGTTCGCTTGAGAAGACTCTGGACGAGTTGTCTGAAACTTATGCCGAGCGCGTCAACCTCGTCCGCTACACCGTTGACGAGCAGCCGGCCATGTACCAGCGATTCAAGATCGAGAAACTGCCGGTCGTGATGGTGTACAAGGACGGCAGGGAGCGGGAGCGACGCGCGGGCGCGCTCTCGAAGCAACAACTGGCAGGGCTGCTCGACAAGTATCTGGAAACGGAATGAACAAACGGGGCATCGCAATTTTAGGTTCGACCGGCTCAATCGGCTGCAACACGTTGCGCGTCGTTGACGCCTTCGGCGACGATTTCCGCGTCGTCGCGCTCGCCGCCGGGCGCAACGTCGGCAAACTCGCGGAACAGTGCGCGCGTTACAGGCCGGAACTCGTCTCGGTCGAGACGGAAGAGCGTGCGGCGGAGTTGCGCGACGCGCTCGCCCGCGCGGAGGTCGCCGTGCCGCCGCGCGTCCTGTCCGGCGAGACCGGGCTGGTCGAAGTCGCCACGCACGAGGACGCGGGGTGCATCGTCAGCGCGACGGTCGGCGCGGTGGGTTTCGTGCCCACCTTGCGCGCGCTCGAAGCGGGGAAGCGCGTCGCGCTGGCCAACAAGGAGACGCTTGTCATCGCGGGCGAGTTGATGACGCGCGCCGCCGAGGCGTCGGGCGCGGAACTTCTGCCGGTTGACTCGGAGCACAACGCGCTGCACCAATGCCTGCGCGGCGAACGGCGCGCGGAGGTGCGACGCCTCATCCTGACCGCTTCCGGCGGCCCTTTCCGCACCGCCAAGCGAAGCGAGATGGAGCGTGCGACCGTGGCCGAGGCGATGCGTCACCCGACCTGGGAGATGGGCGCGAAGGTCACGGTTGATTCCGCGACGCTGATGAACAAAGGGCTGGAAGTGATCGAGGCGCGCTGGTTGTTCGGCTTCGAGGCCGAACGGATAGACGTGCTCGTCCATCCCGAATCAATCGTCCATTCGATGATCGAACTCGTGGACGGCTCGGTCATCGCGCAGTTAGGCGTCACGGACATGCGCCACGCCATCCAGTACGCGCTGACCTACCCGGAGCGTCGCCCCTGCCAGCTTCCCGCGCTCGACTTGACGCAAATGTCCGCGCTCCATTTCGAGACGCCCGACACGGAGCGTTTCCCCTGCCTCGCGCTCGCCTATCGCGCCCTGCGCGCGGGCGGCACGATGCCCGCTGCCCTTAATGCCGCGAACGAGACGGCTGTCGCCGCGTTTCTCGAAGAGCGCATCCGCCTGACGGACATTCCGCGCGTCATCGAACAAGTTCTCGACGGGCACGAGCCGCGCCCGGTCACAAACCTCGATACAGTGCTTGAGACCGACCGGGAGGCGCGCCGCAGCGCGTCGGAAGAGATTAACGCGCTGGTTTCCGTGATCGGCTAGTTTGACGCGGTAAGTTCAAGACCGTACACTCTTTCGTGCAACTATCGGGGCGCGCGACGCCTCTAAAGTGGTTCGCCCGCTGTGGTGGTTTTACCGGAGAAAGACGCTTAAAAATATGAGTTTGATCGGTTTGCTGGCATTTATCTTCATTCTCGGCGCAGCCGTCGTGCTGCACGAGTTCGGTCACTTCATCGTGGCGAAACTTCTCAAAATGCGCGTGGAGACGTTTTCGGTCGGCTTCGGGCCACGCCTGTTCGGCAGGCGTTGGGGCACGACCGACTACCGTGTCAGCCTGATCCCGCTCGGCGGCTACGTCAAACTCGGCGGCGACGAGTCGAACGCGGCGGTTGAGGGCGCGGGCGAGAGCGACATCCCCGCCGCCGAGCGTTTTGATCTGCGCCCGCGCTGGCAGAAGTTTCTCGTGATGGTGGCCGGGCCGACGATGAATATTTTGACGGCTCTCACGATAGTCTGGGCGGGCGCGATGATCGCGGGCGTCCCGGTGTCTCCGACTTCGCCTACTATCCGCTACGTGAAGCCGCAGGGCGTGGCCGAGGCGGCGGGCTTGCGCGCGGGCGACCGCGTGGTGGCCTTCAACGGCAAGGAAAATCCTTCCTGGGAGCGCATCCTGAACGATGTGCGCCTCTCGCCGGAACAACCTCTGCCGATGACCGTCGAGCGCGGCGGGGCGCGCGTGAACTTGACCGTCAAGCCGACGAAATACGTCGAAGAAGGCGAGAGCATCGGCGACATTGATTTCCGCCCCGACTACGGCGAACTGCCCGTGATGATCACGCAGGTCGTCGAGAATTCGCCCGCCGAGCGCGCGGGCTTGCAGGTGAACGACCGCGTGCTCGCCATCAACGGCGAGGCCGTGCGCGACGAGTTTGACGTGCGCTCCATGATTCAGGCGCACCCGAACGAGACGGTGCGCTTGACGGTCGAACGCGGCGGGCAGCGGCAGGAAATCTCCGCGCAGACGAGCGCGGAAGGCAAGATCGGCTTCGCGCCCGAATCCGTGTTGCCGCAACAACGCATCGGCCCCATCGCCGCGGTCGGCTACGCCTTCCAGCGCAACCTCGAAGTGTTGCGCATGACGGGCGCGGCCTTCGCGCAAATCTTCCGCGGGCAGCGTTCGGCGCGCGAGTCGCTGTCAGGCCCCATCGGGATCGCGCAGGCTTCGTCGAACGCCGCGACCAAATTCGGCTGGGCGGGCGTCTTCGCGATGCTCGGCTTCCTGAGTTTGAACCTCGGCATCGTCAACCTGCTCCCGATCCCCGTGCTCGACGGCGGCGCGATCTTCCTGCTCGGCGTCGAAGCCGTGCTTGGCTGGGTCGGCGTCCGCATGTCAATGACCATCCGCGAGCGCATCCAACAGGTCGGCATGGTGATGCTGCTCCTCCTGATGGGCTTCGTCATCACGAACGACCTCGTCAAAGTCGCCACGCGCTGGCGCGCTTCGGACGACAAACCCGCAGCCACACAACCGGCGAAATAGAAGTTTCGGGTTGTAGCTTTCAAGTTTAAAGTTCGGAGAACGTCCGTTCTTAAAACTTGAAAGCTGCAACCCGAACTTGAAAATTTATGAGACAGACGCGAGCGGTCAAGATCGGGAACATGCAGATTGGCGGGGGCGCGCCCGTCGCCGTGCAGTCCATGACGAAGACGGACACCTCCGACGTTGAGGGCACAGTCAAACAGATCGAAGAGATGTTGAGCGCGGGCTGCGAGATCGTCCGTCTCGCCGTGCCCGATAAAGAGGCCGCCCTCGCGCTCAAAGAAATCAGGCGGCGCGTGCCCAATGTGCCCCTCGTGGCCGACATACATTTCCACTACAAGCTGGCTCTGATGGCGCTCGACGCGGGCGTCGATAAGCTGCGCCTCAATCCCGGCAACATCGGCGCGCACGAACGCGTGCGCGAAGTGACGCGCGCCGCGCAGGCGCAACGCGTGCCCATCCGCATCGGCGTCAACGGCGGCTCGCTCGAAAAGGATTTGCTGGCGAAGTACGGCACGGCGACGCCGGAGGCGATGGTCGAGTCGGCCTTGCGCCACATACGCATCCTCGAAGATTTGAATTTCGGCGACATCATCGTCTCGCTCAAAGCCTCGGACGTACACCGCACGGTCGCCGCTTACCGCTTGCTCGCTGAACAGGTTGATTACCCGCTCCACCTCGGCGTGACGGAGGCGGGCACGGCCTTCAGCGGCTCGATCAAATCATCCATCGGCCTCGGCATACTTTTGCACGAAGGCATCGGCGACACCATCCGCGTCTCCTTAGCCGCCGAGCCGCACGAAGAGGTGCGCGTCGCTTGGGAGATTTTGAAGTCGCTGGAATTGCGGCGGCGCGGCGTGACGGTGGTGGCCTGCCCGACGTGCGGGCGGCTCGACGTGGACGACTTTGTCGGCATCGTCACCGAGATCGAACGCCGTCTCGCGCACATCGAAGAGCCGCTGCACCTGTCGATCATGGGCTGCGCCGTCAACGGGCCGGGCGAGGCGCACGATTCGCAGCTCGGCATCACTTTCGGGCGCGGGGTCGGCATGATCTTCAAAGACGGCAAGCCGATGCGCAAAGTGGCGGGCGCGGACATCGTCGAAGCCTTCGTCGCGGAGACCGAAAAACTGGTCGCCGAAGGCACGATGGCCAAAGCCGTGGAGTCGCCCGAACTCGTCACGATCAAGTAAAAGTAACTTTGGTGAAATGAAAGAGGGGCGATGCTCTCGCACGGAGAGCATCGCCCCTCTTTTTTTGGACGCCGCGTCTCCGCGTCTCTCCGCCTTACTTCGTTGTTGTCGCCGCCATCGAGAGCAGCAGCGCGTCGGTGGCGACGCGTCGGTTGATGTTGACGGCGAGTTGGCCGCGCAATTCCTGTATGCGCGCCATCCAATCGGCGGCGTGGCGGCTCTTGAGTCCCGCGCCGAGCCGCGCGAGCCGTGCGCGGATGTCTTCGTTGACGATCTTGGCGGCGGGATCGAGCGAGAGCAGCCAGGCGTCGCGGATAAGGGTTTCGAGCACGTCGAGCCGCGGCTCGAACTCGTCCTTGCGCTTCGCGTCGCTCAGGTCTTCGGCGGCGCGCAGCAACCGCACGCGATCCGCCTGCACGGCTACGAGCGCGTCGAGGATGGACAGCATCGCTTCGCGCGATTCGCGATAGGCGTCGAGGTTGAGACTGAGGGCGAGGCCGAGTCGTCCACGCGAGAGGTGCGCGGCCAGACGCGCCTCTTCGCCCGCGCGCCGCTGGTGGCGCACCAGAAAGTTTTCGATCTCTTCCGACGTGAGCGGCGCGAAACGGATGGTCTGGCAGCGCGAGCGGATCGTCGTGAGCAGGTTGGCCGGGCGCGTGGTGACGAGGATGAGGTGCGACGTGGGCGCGGGTTCTTCGAGCGTCTTGAGGAGCGCGTTGGCGGCGTGGGCGTTCATCTTGTCGGCATCTTCGATGATAAAGACGCGCGCCTTGCCTTCGTGCGGGCGGAAGTTGGTTTCGAGTTCCACGTCGCGCACCTGTTGGACGTTAATGACGCGCTTGTCGGCTTTGACCAACCCGACATCTCTGTGCTCGCTCCAAATGATGTGCTTGGCGTCGTCGGACTTATCGGCCTGTGCGTCCGCGAAATGGGTGATGCGGACGCACGACGAACATTTGTCGCAGGCTTCGATGCCGACCGGCGAGAGGCAGTTGAGGGCTTTGGCGAGTTCGAGCGCGAAGAGTTTTTTGCCGACCGCCTCTTCGCCCGCGAAGAGCAGCGCGCCGGGCACGCGGCGTTGTTCGAGCATCCGGCGCAGGGTGGCTTGCGCGCGCTGGTTTCCGACGAGGCGATCAAACATACGATTGAAGTTTAGCTGACCGGCGAGATTGGCAGTTAATTCTTGTGCGGCGCGTCAGTCACAGCCCACTGGCCTCTGCCTTCCAGAAACGGGACTACGATTTCGAGCACGTGCGCGTGGATTTCTTCGACCGAGAGAGAAGCGTCAACCACTCGCACGCGTTCGGGTTCGGCGGCGGCGATCTGCAAATAGGCGTCGCGCACGCGCATGTGAAAATTTTCGGTTTCGAGTTCGAGCCGGTCGCTCGGCGCGCCGTTGCCGGAGGTCGTCCGGTGGCGCGAGCGTTCGTTGCTTGCGGCGACGGAGAGATCGAAGAGGAGCGTGAGATCGGGCTTTAACCCGCCGGTCGCCAGCGCGATGACTTCCTTGACCAGCGAAGGCTCGAAGCCGCGTCCCGCGCCCTGATAGGCGACGGTGGCGTCGGCGTAGCGATCCGAGAGCACGACGCGCCCGGCGGCCAGCGCGGGGTTGAGGAGCACGCGGACGTGTTGGGCGCGGTCGGCGGCGTAGAGCAGCAGTTCGGCGAGCGGGTCAACTTGCTCCTGCGCGTCGAGCAGGGCTTCGCGCAGGCGCGCGCCGAGCGGCGTGCCGCCGGGTTCGCGCGTCTGCACCACGTCCATGCCGCGCAGGCGAAGCACGCTCGCCAGCATCCGCACCTGTGTGGATTTGCCGGATCCGTCAATGCCTTCAAAGGTGATGAATGCGCCGTTCAAAAAGTGGGACTCCGTCGGGTTGTCAGATGAGGGACGTGTGTTTAACCGTCGGAACGGTCGGGGGCTTCGTTGCCGCTCCCCCCGTCGCCGGTGGACAAGTCGAGAGATTGCGCGCCCCGCAGATCGCCGCTCGTGTGTCGGCGGGCGTGTGAGATGGTGGAGATCGCGTGTTTGAAGATCAACTGCTCCTGCGCACCAGCTTCCAGCAGCAACGAGAATTTATCGAAGCTCTTGATCCGACCCGTGAGCTTCGCTCCGTTCATCAGGTAGATCGTGACGGGGTCTTTTTCACGCCGTACCGTGTTCAGGAACGCGTCCTGAATATTTTGGGGAGAAGGCTTCGTGTCCACTGCAAGACTCCACACCGGTCAACTGGTAATTAGTAGTGCGGTCAGATTACAACACGCTGTCACGCGTGACAAGTAAATGTTGACGCGCACCGCTTAAAACGGCGGAAGTAGGCGCGCGGCGGCGAATTTCCGCCGTTCGCAGGCTTGACGCCACACGCTCAAGATGCTCATTCCGCGCCCGCTGCGAGCAATTGGCCGACGCGCGCGGCGACGGTTTGCTGCACTTCCGGCGAGTCGCCGAAGCCCTCGAACCACTCGACGCCCGGTTCGCGGCGAAACCACGTCAACTGGCGTTTCGCGTAATGGCGCACGTCCAGTTTCGTCTGCTCGATTGCGCTCGCGCGCGTGCGTTCGCCGCGGATGAATTCGACGACGCGCCGGTAGCC
>DASPJG010000322.1:0-4230 GCA_035628755.1 Pyrinomonadaceae bacterium | reverse complement strand
CCGGACGCGCGCAAAGTGAGCATGCCGTTCTCGACGGCTCGCTTGCGCAGTTCCAGAGCCGACGCCCCGATCAAGATCAATTCGCGGATGTCGTCCGTGATCTCCATCACTTCGTAGAGGCCGACGCGTCCCTTGTACCCTGTGTTGTTGCACTTGGCGCAGCCACGGCCTTTGAAAATCTTCAGGTCGCGCGCTTCGTCCGGCGTGAAGCCGATCTCGACGAGCGCCTCGGCGGGCGTCGGGACTGCTTCTTTACATTCCGTGCAGACGCGGCGGATGAGTCGTTGCGCCTGAATCAAGTTGACGGAAGTTGCGACGAGGAAAGGCTCGATGCCCATGTTCATGAGGCGGGAGATGGTGGAGGGCGCGTCGTTGGTGTGGAGGGTGGAGAGGACGAGGTGGCCTGTGAGCGCGGCCTTGATGGCGATCTCGGCGGTCTCGAAGTCACGGATTTCGCCGACGAGGACGATGTTCGGGTCTTGCCGGAGGAACGACCGCAGAGCGGCGGCGAAGTTCAAACCGATCTGCTCCTTCATCTGCACCTGATTGATGCCGACGAGATTGAACTCGACCGGGTCTTCCGCCGTCATGATGTTCGTCTCGGTCGTGTTGAGAGATTGGAGCGCGGAGTAGAGCGTGTTGGTTTTGCCCGAACCGGTGGGGCCTGTGACGAGCACCATGCCGTAAGGGCGTTCGATGTTGCGCTTGAACTTGACGAGCGACTCCGGCTCGAAGCCGAGCTTCGTCATGTCGAGCATCAGCTTCTCTTTATCGAGGAGACGCATCACGACTTTTTCGCCGAAGAGTGTGGGCAAAGTCGAGACGCGGAAATCCAACTCGCGCGAACGACCCTCGCTGCGCAGCTTGATCTTGATGCGCCCGTCCTGCGGCAGACGCTTCTCGGAGATGTCAAGCTTCGACATGATCTTGATGCGCGAGATGAGCGCGTCGCGCAGGCGCAGGGGCGGGTGCATCACGTCGTAGAGCACGCCGTCAATGCGGAAGCGGATGCGCATCTCCTTCTCGTAAGGCTCGATGTGAATGTCGGAAGCCCCGCGTTGCAGCGCGTCCACGAGCAGCACGTTGACGAGGCGCACGACGGGCGCGTCCTCGCTCATGCGCGCCAGGCTCGACACGTCTATCTCGTCGTCTTCGTCTATGACCTCGACATCTTCCGAAGCCTCTTGATCGAAGTCCAACTGGGCGAGCGAGACAGCATCGGCTGCCATGGCGAAACCGTGCCCGTTGCCGTTGCCGTGTCCATTTCCGTTCGTCCCGGCCAGCGTCGCCTCCACCATGCTCGCCAGTTCGATCTCGCGCGACGCGCCGTAATATTGCTCGATGGCCTCCTGCACGCCCGCTTCCGAGACGACGACCGGCTCGATGTTCAAGCCCGTCATAAACTTGATGTCGTCCATCGCGAAGACGTTCGTGGGGTCAACCATCGCCAGCGTCAGCGTAGCTCCAACGCGAGACAGGGGCAGCACCGAGTACTTGTCGGCCACTTCGCGCGGAATCAGGCGGATGACCGAGGCGTCAACGTCGAAGAGGTCGAGATTGACGCTCGGCACGCCGTACTGGCGCGACAAGACGGCTGTCACCATGTCGTCGGAAACCAGACCGAGCTTGACGAGGTTGAAGCCGAGCCGACCGCCGTGCTCGCGCTGGTAGTCGAGAGCTTCGCGTAGTTGCTGCGGCGTCAGGATATTTTCGCGGACGAGTATTTCGCCTAGTTTAGCTGACATTTCTTGACGGTTTCCACCGGAGTCGGACGCGGCTAGAGAAGAACTTGCTACGGGGCAGGCACTTACGGATTTTTTCTGACAAGGGAGATACACGCGGTGTGCGTGTGTTTTGTCTTAAGGCAACGATGACAAACATCGTTGGCAAAATCATGTTACCGGACATTCCGCGCGGCTGTCAAGATGAATATGCGGCGACGCTTCCGAAGACACAGAGGGGCGCGGAAACTGCCGTCTTTACAACAATTTCCGGGAAAGGGCGGGCGATGACGCCTCGCGTCAATCTGAACAGGCGCGGGTCGGACGGTTGACGCGGGAGATGTTAAACAGGAAGAGGCGACGCCCGTTTGAGCGTCGCCTCTTCCTGTTTGGTAGTTGAAATGAATTTAGGTCTTGCGTCGTTTGGTGGTCGTGGTCGCCTTGTCAGCCGGTTTGGGCTTGAGGGCTTCGTTGAGTCCGGCCACGGCCTCTTCGGCCATCTGCTTGCGCGGGTCGGTCGCGGGAGCTTTGCTGGCGAACTGTTCGAGCATGTCGCGCCCCTCAGCCGTTTTCGCGCCGGTCGGGTCGGAGGCCAATGCGAGGCCGAGACCGTAAATGGCGTCGAGGTTGTTCGGGCTGTTGGCGAGAATCGCCTTGTAGGCGGCGATGGACTCGTCCACGCGCCCGCCCTGGAAGAGAGCGTCGCCGAGAGACGCCTCCGCCTTAGTCTTTTTCGCCGTGTCGGTTTCGGCGGCAATGTACTCCTGAAACGCCTTGATGCCCGCTTCAGTGTCAACCTGCGCGTTGGTTTGCAGCGCGACGCGGTAAGACTCGGCGCGCTGGAACAGGTAGTCTAAATCCTCGTTCTTCGCTGCGCCGGGCGCGGCGGCGACGCGATCCGCCTGCGGCGTGCGGTAGGCGGCGACGGCTTTTTCAGCCGTTTCAGTGGCGAGTTTCAAGTCCGCGCGAGCGGCCTCTTTGCCCGCCAAGTCCTTGGCTTTGGCGGCGGCGTTGTAACGCTCCACGGCGCGCGTGCGCAGGACGATGGACTTGTTGCGATAGACGACGGCCTCGGTCGGGTCGATCCCGATGGCCTGATCGTAGAGATTGATCGCCTCGTCGTAGTTCTTGGCGCTGAACGCATCGTTGGCGGCCTTGAAGACGACGGGCAACTTGGCGTTGCGCTCTTCGATCTTCGCGTTCTTGGCCGCGATCTCGGCCACCTGCTTTTCATACTCCGCCTGCTTCTTCTTGGCCTCTTCAGGCGTCAACGGAGCTTCGGCAGGAGCTTTTTCCGTGCTTCCGGCAGTACTTGCCGCCGTCGTCCCGCCGGCGCTTGCTTTCGGCGCGGCAGCAGTCGTGCCTGTTTTCGACGCACCCCCGGCACTTGCTGCTTTAACTTCGGCGAGCGTCAGAGTACTGCCGTCGCCGGGCTGAAGCGTGAAGTCGTTGTTTGGCCGCTGGCTGACGCGGACGTTCGAGATATAGGAGGGAGTCGCCCCCGGCGCGCTGACGATGATCGTGAACGTGCCGGTGAGATCGAGCCCGGCGTAGACGTACTGTCCCTTCTTATCCGTTTTCGTTTTTAAGTTCTGTTTAATATCCGTGCGGTGAATTTCCACCAACGCGCCGGCAACGGGTACTTCCGTGCCGTCGGCTTGTTTGAGTGTAACTTTACCGGAAGCTGTGGTCGTCTGCGCCGCAGCGGTGACGGCGAAGGCCGCGAGCAGCAACGCAGCCGCGAAGAAGTGTGTGAATTTCGGGATACGCATTTTGGGCTTCTCCTGTAAATGATTCTGCATGGAGTTTAATTTTAAACGGGGGATTCAATCAAGTCTTCAGCCGCGTTTAAGATGCGCGCGGAGGCCGTCCGGTTGTCATTTCCGACCCGCTAATATCAGATCGGAGGCGGATAAATCAAGCGTAAGGAATGGGATCGTCCACGCCCGCCTCGCGGAAGGCGCGCAGGCGCAGGGCGCAGGAATCGCAACGCCCGCAGGCTTTGTCCTCCCCCTGATAGCACGACCATGTGAGCGCGAGCGGCGCGCCGAGTTCGAGGCCGCGCAGGATGATCTCCGACTTGCGCAGGTGGATAACGGGCGTTCTGATTTCCACACGCGTGTCGGGGCGCGTCCCGTTGTCAATGGCGCGCTGGAAGGCCGCGTAAAACTCCGGGCGGCAATCGGGATAGCCGGACGAATCTTCCTCGACCGCGCCGATGTAGATGGCGCGCGCGCCCAGCACTTCCGCCCAACTCGTCGCAATGGCGAGCAGGTGCGCGTTGCGAAAAGGCACGTAGCTCGTCGGTATCGCGCGCGCGTTCAAGTCGGCAGAGGAGACAGGCATGCGCGCATCCGTGAGCGACGACCCGCCGATGCGCGCGAGGTAATCAATCGAGGCGACGAGCCGCTGCGTGACGCCGTAATGATCCGCGAGTTGCTGAAACGCGCGCTGCTCTCGCGCCTGCGTCCGCTGCCCGTAGGAGACGTGCAGGAAGGCCAACTCGTCA
>DASPJG010000321.1:0-2666 GCA_035628755.1 Pyrinomonadaceae bacterium | reverse complement strand
CTATCTATGCTTTTTCGGAGCGCACCGGATTGTATCACTGCGCGAGTGAGACAACAAAATTGTCGCCGCGAACCTCTCCGGCGAGCGACTTCGCGGGTCTCTCCTCGCCTTCGACGAGCGCGGCGCGCACGACCGCCGCGTCCTCAATTACCTCGCCCCGCGCGATCCTGACGCCCGCGCCGAGAATCGCGCGGCGCACGCGCGCGCCCGCCTCGACCCGCACGCCTTCCCAGAGTATCGCCTCGCGCACGTCCGCGCCCGGCTCAATCAGAGAATCTCTGCCGGGTTGTACGTCGCGCCCTTCGAGGCGCATGAGCGCGAGGCTGATGTCGCAGTAGCGGCGGATGGTGGAGAGTTCGTACCACATCCCGCCGCCGACGTGTGCCGCGATGCGCTCGCCGCGCGCGATGGCGGGCACGTACACGTCCGTCACGGAATGTGAGAAGACGCCGTGCGGGATGTAATCGAAGATGCGCGGTTCGAGAATTTGAATGCCCGTGAACATCAGCGGCGCATCCACTTCAGCCGCGCCGCTATGTTCCAAAGCACGCCCTGCCCTTTCGTCCGCAGTGCGCGCTGCGCCTCCGGCGTTATCGGACGTAAAAGCGGGATAACCGCCGAAATTTGTGACTAGATTGCCTGCGACTTCGACGGTGCTGTAGCGTTCCTGTTCCACGTTGCGGCGAAGGACGAGCGTGGCGAGAGCGCGTTCGCGGCGGTGTGTTTCAAGCGCGGCGCGGAGGTCTATGTCGGTGGCGATCTTGCCGTTGACGACGATGAAGGTGTCACCGTCGAGAAAGGCGCGCGCGTTGCCGATCGCGCCGCTCGTGCCGAGAATTTCCGGTTCTTCGATGTAGCTGAACCGCACGCCGAAGTCCTGCCCGTCGCCGAGCGCGGCGCGCACGGACTCCGGGCGGTGGTGCAGGTTGACGGCGATCTCGCCGCAGCCGTAGCGCGCCAGATATTCCGCGACGTAGCCGACGAGCGGGCGTCCCATGAAAGGAAGCGCGGGCTTCGCGCGGTCGAGCGTCAGAGGCCAGAGCCGCGTGCCGTAACCGGCGGCAAGAATCATCGCACGCATAAGTTAAACCCGGATATTGTCGCCTGCGCAGGTTAGGAGCGCGGGCTCCTTATTTATCAATGCTGGAGATGGCGAGCGGCATCAATTCGAGAAAGTGCGCGGAGGCTTTCATTCCTCCCGCCGCTTCGCTTTTGGTGGCCGGGCGGATCGAAACCACTTCTTCCACGCCCTCCTCGAAACCGATCCTGAGCCTGACGGCAAGCCCCAACGCCTCGTCGAAATTGTGTGCGAAATAGCGATTGTAATGCACCCCGCCGCCTTCGTTCTTAGTCCAGTTGATCGCCTCGACGATATGCGGAGTCTCCGCCACCTGCGCCCTGCGTTCGGCGTCCGCGAGCAGCATGTGTTCGAAGTTGTAGGTCGCCCCGGCGTGCGGGTCGAACGTGTAGCCTTGATCGAGTTTTTTCACTTTAACTAACCTTTCTTCTCACCGGCAAATTTTGTAGCGACGAGTGTAACTTGCGCAGGGCGTCAACACACGTCTGCGGGGCGGAACGAGACGAGACCGCCGATTTAATATTCTGACGGGCGCAACTTTTAAGAGACCTGCGCGGCGTCGCGGATGGTAAGGTCGAACGTGCCGGGAGCGACTTTGCGGAAACGCCCGTTGCGGTTGAGGGAGACGGCGATGCTAATCGTGGGGTTGTGTCCGGTGAACTGAAACCCGCCTTCCAGAAGACGGTTGTAAATCTCGTTGACGTGGAGCGGCGCGCCCGCTTCGCGCAGGAGCAGCGCGGTCGCCTGCGGGATGGTGCGGTCTAGAAAACGCTCGCTCGTCACCTCTACATCCGTGCGCACGGGCGGCAGAGTCGAACGCGGAACGGTTTGATACGCCTGCGGGCGGCTGCTGCTATTGCTACCGCTGCCGCGCCCCTGTAAATCATCGCGCCGCAAGGCCACTTCAATCTCGGCATCGGAGGGCGACTGCTGGTGCGAGGGCACGCTGTTGAGCACGGACGAGAGTATGCGGAACATCGCGGCCTCGGTCTGCGTGGCGATGGCGTCCATCTCGCCGAGTTCGGTGCGAAGTTTTTCGGCTTCGAGTTCGAGGTCGGCGAGTCGCGCGGCCAGACGGTTGCGCGTGGCGCGCGTCTGGCGCAGGCTCTGTTCGAGCGTGGCTAAGAGATTATCGTCTGGCATAAGTACCGGGGCGAAAGATGAGAAATGGGGACAAAGGGTGCGCCGGTCGCAATCCGGTCAAAGGGGCTTGTGCGCTGGTAGTTTTCATCCTTCGACTTTAACGGCATCAACGGTTTTTAACGGTCGCGCTCAAGTATGAAAGTCGGGATCGAACTCAAGGCATCACGGTACTTTGTGTCGGGCAACACGTCAAGAGAATTTCTGGCGGCGGCGGCGAAATCGTTGGCGCGGCGGCGCGCACGCTCAAGCGCGCCCGACTGTTCGGCGGCCATGATCAGTGATGCGCGCGAGATGGCCTCGTAAGTCCCTTCGCGCATCACGGTCTGGACGGCGGCGCGCTGTTCGCGCTTGGTCTCAAGCAGGTAGATGAGCGGGAGCGTGAGCTTGCCTTCGAGCAGGTCAACTCCGGCGGCCTTGCCGAGCACGTCGTCGGTGGCGGTGAAAT
>DASPJG010000320.1:0-3986 GCA_035628755.1 Pyrinomonadaceae bacterium | reverse complement strand
CGCGTGAGCCGAGCAGGGCGATGTGGCCGGGGCGTGAGATGATCGAGAGGGCAAGGCGTTTGAGGGATTCGGCATCGCGTTCGGCGAAGGTGTGGGTGACGATGCGCGTGTGCGCGTCGGGGGCGACCGTGGCGGTGTGGATTAGTTCTTCGGCTTCGACGCGGGCGGCGATCTCTTCGAGAGCGCGGAGGCGGCGCAGCAATCTCTTGTTTTCTTCGACGAGGCGGGCGGCGAGTTCGGGCGCGTCGTCGCGCGCCGCGCTAAACAGCGAGGCGACGGCGCGCGCCGTGTGGTTTGCCCGCTGGTAGTCGGCGTGAACGCGACTCCCGGCGAGGAACTCGACGCGCGTTAAGCCTTTGGCGCGCTCCCACGAGCGCACGGCGAGGATGCCGACTTCGCCCGTGCGCGCGGCGTGCGTGCCGCCGCAGGGACTCAGATCAAAGTCTTCGATCTCGATGATGCGCAGGTCTCCTTCGCGCGTGGAATCTTTGCGCAGGGGGAGCGCGGCGGCCTCCTGCGGCGAGACCTGTCGCACGCGCACGGGGCGATCTTCCCAGATGATTTTATTGGCGAGCGCGACGGCCTGTTCGATGCGCTCGCCGGACGGTTCGCGGAGGTCTATGTCGATCTCGCAGGCACGCTCCAGCATGCGGAAGGCGCGCGTCGGCGCGTCGAAGAGTTGGACGAAGGCTTGCGAGAGGATGTGCTGCCCGGTGTGCTGCTGTAAATGATCGAGGCGGCGCGACCAGTCAATGCGCCCCGCGACTTGCGCGCCCACAACGGGCGTCGCGCCTTCGATGATGTGCAGCACGCCCTTCTCTTCACGGTCGAGACATTCGATGACGCGCGCGTCGCCGAGCATGCCGGTGTCGCTCGGCTGGCCGCCGCCCTCCGGGTAGAACGCGGTGCGGTCGAGCGTGACGGCGACGCGTCCCGCCGCGTCGCGGGCTACGTCGAGAATGCGCGCGTCGAACTCCGTCAGGTGCGAATCATGGTAGTAGAGCCGTTCGGTCATAGGCATCCTGAATCTTTACGTGTGGCGAGACAGGTTTGAGACTCGTGTGGCTGAAACTAGCCGAGCCGCGCGGCGTGCGTCAAGCGCGGCGTGCGGCGCGGGCGGCTTTTGACATGGGTTCGCCCCAGCGCGGATAATCGCTCGTCTTCCATCACACTACGAAAATTCGGTTACGCCTTCTTTGGAGCATCTATGATCGCTGGCATGAAACTTTTCGCGCGGCGGCGCGCTCTCTTCGTCTTCTCGCAACTCGTCCTGCTTTGCGCCACCGCCGCCGCACAGGACGAACGCTATAACATCAGTTATCAACTCTCGATGTCGAACCCGGCCTCGCACCTGTTCGAGGTGAGCCTTACGGTCGAGCCGCCGAAGCCCGTGGAGACGATTGATTTTCAGATGCCGCGCTGGTCGCCGGGTCGCTACGCCGTCTTCGATTTTGCGAAGAACGTGCAGGAGGTGCGCGCCGAAACCTCTTGCCCGCAGACGGGCACCTGCCCGCAAGGTTCCGTGCTCCCCGTCACGAGGTTGGACACGCAGACGTGGCGCGTCTTTCCGCAGAACGCCGTGTCGCGCGGCGTCACCATCACTTACAAAGTCTATGCCAACGACCTCTCGGGCACGTTCTCGCAACTGGACGCGCGCCACGCGAATTTCAACGGCGGCTCGATCTTCATGTACGTCGTCGGCCACAAGCAAGACCCGGTGCGGCTGCTCATCAACGCGCCCGCGAATTGGCGCATCCTGAACGCCGCGACCGAGCGCGCAGACCAGCGCGAGTGGCAGTTTCCAAACTACGACATCCTGATCGATACGCCGACCGAGATCGCGCCCGACTTCACCGTTGACGAGTTTAAAGTTGACGGCAAGACGCATCGCGTCATGGTTCATTCGTTCGGCGAAGAGCGCGGGCAGCGCGCCGCGCTCGCACGCGACATCGAGCGCGTCGTGCGCGCCCAAATCGCGCTGATGGGCATGCCCGATTACGACAGCTATCTCTTCATGATGCACTTCGACCCGACCGCGCCGCGCGGCGACGGTATGGAGCATCTCGCCTCCACGCAGATCATCAGTACGCGCCCGCTCGGCGACAAAGGCGTCGTCGAAGACATGCTCGACACGGCAGCGCACGAGTTCTTCCACGTCTGGAACGTCAAACGCCTGCGCCCAGTCGAACTGGGGCCGTGGGATTTCACGCGCCCCGTCAACACGCGCAGCCTGTGGATCGCCGAAGGGCTGACGAACTACTACGGCGGGTTGATGCAGCGACGTGCGGGCATCCTGAACGACGAGCGGTACTTTCGTTTCTTGTCAGGCGCAATCGGTTCGGTCGAGAACGCGCCCGGCAATCGTCTGATCAGCGCGGAGGAAGCGTCGCTCATCGCCTCGTTCATAGACCGCACGCCGCATTACCAGCGCACGAACCTCGCCGAGACGACCATCAGCTACTACAGCAAAGGCGAAGTGATCGGCATCGTGCTCGACCTGTTGATTCGCGGCAAGAGCGGCGGGCGCGCCTCGCTCGACGACGTGATGCGGCGCATGTATGAAAAGTTTTACCTGAACAGCCCGGCGGCGACTTATTACTTGCGCGGGCGCGGCTACACGGGCGCGGATTTCGAGCGCGCGGTCTCGCAGGCGGCGGGCGCGGACATGTCCGACTTTTTCGCGCGCCACGTGCGCGGCACTGAGCCGCTGCCCTACGAAGAAGCCTTCGCACACGTCGGCCTCAGGCTCGTTAAGACTCCTGCCGGGGCGGCAGCGCAGACGCCCAACACGGGGCAAGCACTGACGCGCCAAAACTACCGCCTCGAAGAGATCAAGGACGCCCCGGCGCAAGCCCGCGCCCTGCGCGCCGCGTGGTTGAAGAGCTGAAACTTTACCGCAGTTGAAGGGATGAAATTCTATCTGAGGCGTTGATAACCGCGCCGCCGCCCGTCGCGCTCTGCCGGAAGCGGCGCGATGACCTCGACGGGTTCGGGCGCGATCTCGAAAATGACGGGCAAGCGTCCGGTCAACTCGCCGTCAACCTGCATCCGCGCCTCGCCCGTCGCGCGCGCGCGCGTCGCACGCACGTAACGCATGCCCGTCATATCGCGGCGCGCGTCGCCCTGTCGTAAGGCGTGCGCGAGCAGCCAGAGGAAGCGCGCGCGGCTGTACGAGTTGACAAGGCAGATTTCAAACTCCGGCTCGTCGAGCCGCGCGCGCGGCGTGACGCTGATGTCGCCGCCATAGTGCGCCGCGCGGCCAAAGGCGGCGAAGGTGGCCGGGTAAATCTGCCCTTCGATCTCCACGCTGAACGGGATGGGTTGCCAGCGCACGAGGTGGCCGAGTCCCGACAACCAGAACGCGCCCTCGCCCACGCGCCGCTTGAGACGCGGGCGCACGCGCTCCACGATGGAAGCGTCAAGCCCGATGCCCGCCATCAGAAAAAAATAACGACGCTCGCCGCTGCGTTCCTCCGTCGCACAACCGGCGTAGATGCGCCGGGTCTGCCCGCGTGCGATCACAGCCGCCGCGCCCGCCGCATCGAACGGCAATTGAAGTTCGTGCGCCAGCACGTTCGCCGTGCCCGCAGGCCAGATGCCGAGCCGCACGCGTCCTCCCACCAAGCCCTGCAACGCCTCGTTGATCGTGCCGTCGCCGCCGGAGACGAGCACCTCGTTCAAGCCGTCGCGCACGGCCTCTGCCGCGAGCCTCGTCGCGTCGCCCGCCGCGCGCGTCAACTGAGTTTCGACTTCGATTCCGCGCTCCCGCAGCAACTCGCAAAAACGCGCAACCTCCGCCGCGCGCCTGCGCCCGCCGCGCCCCGCGTTCGGGTTCGAGATCAACCTGACTGTTCGTTTCTTCTCTGTCATCGAATACCTGTCGTTGCAAACACAGTGCCGTCCGGCATCAACGTTAAACCGGCGGGCGAACGGGCGGCAACCGCCTCGTCAGGTGTAGAGCGCGGCGCATGCCCCTGCGGACACGT